>WFQQ01000124.1 GCA_015486965.1 Desulfurellaceae bacterium | reverse complement strand
TTACCTTCAAATCTCTTACCTTGCATACTACATTCTACCTGTAGTCATCATACTCTATTATTACAAAAAGAATAAAATAAAACGGCTCAGCTACACACTTTTTGCGCTATCCTTAGGGTACTACATTTCATATTTGGGGTATATCTTCCTGCCAGCCATTGGCCCAAGGTATTCACTAAGCTATCTATCCCATATACCTCTTAACGGAGGAGTTGTATTCAAAACAGTCCATCCCATCTTAAATCAACTTGAGCACATAAAGCAGGACTGTTTCCCAAGCGGCCATACAGAAATTTCTCTGCTCGTCTTTTTACT
This sequence comes from Desulfurellaceae bacterium, assembly GCA_015486965.1. Lineage (GTDB taxonomy): Bacteria > Campylobacterota_A > Desulfurellia > Desulfurellales > Hippeaceae > Hippea. The sequence goes on along the minus strand of WFQQ01000124.1, from coordinate 4,449 downwards.
TTTTTACGAGGAGAACAAAACCATAGCTCTAATAATTCTCCCCATTGTTCTATCGCTAATTCTTGCAACCCTTGTTTTAAGGTATCACTACCTTACAGATGTAATTTCAGGCATAATTGTGGCTTTCTTGGTCTATTACATTTCAAAGGCTATATTCTATCCAAAGAAAAGAGAGACTTAGCGTTCTCGAAACCAGCCACTGCAACCTTTTCACAATCTTCACCCAGAAGTTCAGCCATTTTTTCTATTACATATTTAATATATAGGGGCTCATTCCTCTTTCCCCTTTTGGGAACAGGTGCAAGATAGGGGGCATCGGTCTCAAAAACCACAAACTCAAGCGGCACTTTGTGGATCACATCCTTTAGGTGGGAATTTTTAAAGGTCAAAACACCACCAATTCCAAAAAATAATTCCAGCTTTAGTCCAGCCTCAAGGAGCTTCTCACTCCCAGAGAAACAGTGTATAACCCCTTTTACACCCTTTTTAGAGATAAGTATATCTATTAGGTCATCTTCGGCTTCCCTGCAGTGGATGGATACAGGAACATCTTGTTCTTTAGCAATATCAAGGAAATTGGCAAAAACCTCTTTCTGTATATCCTTCGGGGAGTGGTTATAGTGGTAATCTAGCCCAATCTCACCGACGCCCACACACCTCTCATTTTTAAGGTGCTCTAAAGCCAGCTCGTAGGACTCATGGTCAGCAGTTTTCGCATCGTGTGGGTGGACACCCACCATGTAAAAGATGATCGGGTATGCTTCAGAAAGCTTCCTCTCCCTCTCGTAATCGCTTTTTTTGGTTGAAGGAATCACTATTGCCTCTACACCACCCTCTAAAGAGCGATTTATCACCTCATCCCTGTCTTTATCAAACTCCTCCATATCAAGATGGCAGTGGGTATCAATTATCCTATACATAACGCAACTCTCTCAAGCATCTACTCCTTAAAGACCTAACATCTTCACTGTTTACTATAACGCTCCCTCCCCGTATCTTGTATTCTAACAGATCCTCCATTTCTCCTCCGCACTCACACTCGACATGCTCTGTTGTATATGGAACAACCTTACTCTTCAAACACTTCTTGCATCTCAAAAAACTCTTTGACCCAGAGATTTTGCCCTTCTTGGCAATGGGGGTATCTTCTATCTGAACAATATCCATCGAAAAGTCTATCGTCGTTGCGCTGCTTATGCTTGTCCCCACTCCAAATCCATCAGCTACATCAACAATTTCAGCCACACTCTCCTCATCAAGCCCACCGCTGACAAACAGTTTAACATGTTCCATCCCCCTTAAATCAAGCTCCCATCTCAGCTCTTCTAATATCTTCCTCATGTTTCCCCTTCTGGATGATGGGGTATCCAGCCTTACACCGGAAAGCTTCTTGCCCAACCTTTGGGCGACCCTGATGGCTTCAAATTTTTCATCGCTAAATGTATCTATCAAGACAATTCGGGGCACCTCTGGATCCACGACCTCGTCGAAATACTCAGCAGCCTGAGCAGTATCACCGACAAGTAATATTAGAGAGTGCGGCATCGTTCCCGATGGCTTTATACCCAATTTTTCTGAAGCTGCAACGGTAGAAAAACCATCACATCCCCCAATATAAGCAGCCCTTTCAATGGCAGGAGCGACTGCTGGATGCATCCTTCTTGCACCAAAAGATAAAACTGTTTTTTCCCCTGCTATCCGCTTTATCCTTGCAGCCTTTGTAGCAACCCCAGACTCCTGACACAAAAAACCTAAGATTGCCGTCTCATAAACTGCAAACTCAGAGTACTTTCCCTCTATCTCAATCACGGGCTGATTTTCCTTAAATATTGTCCCTTCTGGCACAGCCCTCAAATTAATATCTTTTCCCTGAAGCAGTTCAACAACCTCCTCAAGTCCGCAAAAAACAGCCCACTCATACCCCTTAGGAAATCCTTTAACCGTTATTTCAGCCTTAACAACCTTATCCAGCTCTTTGGCTTCAATAATCTGTAAAGCCCTTTCAAAATAAACATCTGTAACCTTACCGTTTTTTATAGTTTCCTCATCGGCTATATACATAACCACCACTCCTTCTCAAGTCAATTTTACATTCAAAACATACTTAAACTGGTCAATGGCGCACTCTCTTGACTTTTCATCCAAAGCAGAAACGCAGTTAAGCGGTATCTCAACACTATATCCCCTCAAAACAGCACTTGAAGCTGTATATAAAATGCAAATATTTATGACACACCCCGTTATAATAAGGTAATCAACGCCAAGGTTTTTGAGCAAGTCGTCAAGGGAAGTTCTAAAAAAACCATCGTAGGTTGTCTTTTTAACAATAAAATCGGACTCTTGAGGTTTCAACTCATCCACAACCTCTGCACCCTTGGTGCCCTCAACGCAGTGTTTAGGCCATATTTCAAACTCCTTATCGTTTTCAGCGTGGGAGTCACACACATAGATTATGGGAGTGCCCTTTGCTCTCTCCTCATCCAAAAGTTTCTTGATATTTGGTATAATCTTTTTATTTTCCTCAACTTTTAAGGGTGCACCATCCAAAGTAAAATCGTTAAGCATATCAACGACAAGCACAGCCTTTTTCATCTTTTAACCTCCCTACTTTCTGGCACCGAAAATAAGCGTTCCAATTCTAACTATATTTGCCCCCTCTTCAATCGCAACCTTGTATGTATCAGACATACCCATAGACAAAAACCTCATCTCAACGCCCAAAATATTGAGTTCCTTTATATCATCAAAAAGCCTTTTTGTTAATCGAAAATATGGTCTAATCTCCTCCGAGTTTGCAGAAAAAGGCCCCATTGTCATAAGACCCATAATCTTAACATTTTCAAGTTTCGCAACTTTTCTCACAAGCTCCACAGTGTTTTCTGGCATAACACCCGACTTCTTGCTCTCCCTCCCAGAATTGACCTCTATGAGAACAGGCATAACCTTTCCCAAACTTCCGCACCTCTTGTCAAGCTCTAAAGCAAAATCAAAACTGTCAACTGTCTCTATCATGTCGATAATTTCTAAAAACTTGCGCTTCAATAGGTCGTGCTTTTGAGTTTTAACAGAGCCAATAAAATGCCACTCCGCCCTCCTTTTAACATCAAAGTAAACATTTTTTAAATCGCTTATGTAGTTTTCACCTACAATGCGAATACCTGCCTCTATCGCTTCATCTATCTCCTGGGCTGTTCTCCCTTTGGCGGCAGCCTCAACTAAAGCTTTATCTCCCACCTCTTTCAAAATATCGTGAACCCATTTCTTAATCGACATAATCTCACCCCTTTTGCACGCAATATAACAAAAAAAGGTCGTTTTTCAAGCCGTTATAATTGACTATTAACAGTTTCAATGGTATTTTTTCAAAATCAAAACTATCGGGAGGTCTAAGTTGAGTGAATTTAAGGTTAATAAGACCATTGAAGAGATAAATGAAAAAATTAAAAGAGGCGAAGCTGTAGTTGTAAACGCCGAAGAGATGATAGATATTGCAAAAAAAGAGGGCTTTGTGGAAGCTGCGAGAAAGGTTGATGTGGTAACAACGGGCACATTCGGAACAATGTGTTCAAGCGGTGCGCTGTTAAACTTCGGACACACATCCCCTAAGATAAAAGCAGCCAAGGTTTGGCTAAACGATGTTGAGGCTTACGGCTCGTTGGCTGCCGTTGACCTGTATATTGGAGCAACAGCCGTTAAAAAAGGAGACCCACTGAACGCAGTTCATCCAGGCCGTTTTGAATACGGTGGAGGTCATGTAATCGAGGATTTGATTGCGGGTAAACCGGTAAGACTTGTCGCTGAAGGTTACGGTACAGACTGCTATCCGGCTAAACGGATAGAGATGGAGATATTCCTTGGAGATTTAAGAGAGGCAACGCTTCTAAACCCAAGAAACGCATACCAAAACTACTCAGTGGCGGTGAACTCCACAGACAAAACGATATACACATACATGGGTGTTTTGAAGCCAAACTTTGCTAATGCCACCTACTCGTCAGCAGGCCAGCTCTCACCGCTCTTAAACGACCCCTTTTACCTGACAATCGGTATAGGAACAAGGATTTTTTTGGGCGGTGGGATAGGTTATGTTATATGGCATGGAACACAGCACAATCCCAATGAGGAGAGAAACGATAGGGGCGTTCCAAAAACAGGTGCGGGGGCTTTAGCAGTCGTTGGGGACATGAAGCAGATGGACTCACGATTCATAAAGGGTGCATCCATTCTGGGTTATGGCGTATCATTGAGCGTTGGCGTAGGCATACCAATACCAATTCTAAACGAAGAGATGGCATTTTTTACCTCTGTAAGTGATGAAGAGATAGACGCATACATATTCGACTACGGACACGACTACCCATTAAAGATAGACAACAATTACGGCACAACAACATACAAAGAGCTAAAGAGTGGATACATAACACTAAAGGGTAAAAAAATCCCAACAGC
>WFQQ01000123.1 GCA_015486965.1 Desulfurellaceae bacterium | reverse complement strand
ATGCGTATTTCTTTTTTATTCCGATTTCGCACATGTATGTGAAGTGTTTGTTCATTCCAAGTGGAATCCTGGATATGTCTATCTCTTCCGATTTTTTCGAGTAGCTTATGGCTTTTTTCAGGTCGTCTATATCTGCCTTTATATCGCTTACCAATCTCTCGATATTTTCCTTTCCAGTTTTATAGATTAACTGTTCGAGCCTTTTAATCCTCTCTTCAATGTTTTCTTCAATCACCGTTTCTTTTGTTTTTGGCTTTGGTTGGTTTTTTGTGTAGTTGTTTATCACGGTTTTAAAGGATTTCTCCTCCTTTGGTGGTTTTTCATCCAGTGCAGCGGTAACCTCGTAAACCTCCTTTTTAAAGAATGAGAAAAAGGAGCCCTGTTTGACCTTTTTGTATGACAGTATCAGGGCGTTCTCTCCCAGCTCCTCTTTTATCTTCTTTATGGCATCCTGCATTGTCGGAGCTCTATAGGTCTTAACTATCATAACTCTATACTGCCTATCGTTTTAATCTCCACACCCTCTGCTATCTCTGCGTAAGATAGCACAGGAACCTTCGGGAAGAACCTCTCAATAAACCCTTTAAAGTATCTTCTTATTTTTGGTGATGTCAAGATTATGGGCTCTATGCCGCTTTCTATGGCTTTACTTATTGCTTCCTGAACTTTCTCTATTAGTTTTTCTGATATGTTTGCGGGTAGGTCTAAAAATGTAACTCCGTTTTGTTCTTTTAAGTTTGCGTTGAGCACACCCTCTACATTGCTTCCCAATGTTATTACATGTATTGTATTGTTCTGGTCTTTAAACTTGTTTGTGATATGTTTTGCGAGAGCCATTCTTACATACTCGGTCAGCAGGTCTGGGTCTTTTGTATAGCTTGCGTAATCTGCCAGTGTTTCGGCTATTGTTATCATGTCTTTGACAGGTATTCCCTCTTTTAAGAGGTTCTTTAGGATTTTGTGTATTACACCGAGAGGTAGCTGGCTTGTGAGCTCTTCCACAATCTTTGGGTAGTCCTCTTTTATTGTATCCAAAAGTTTGCTTGCATCCTGTCTTGTGAAAATATCTGCAATGTGTGTTTTTATAATTTCTGTTATGTGAGTAATTATCACTGTAACTGGATCAACCACAGTATAACCTTTTACAATTGCCGTGCTTTTATCTTTTGGCTCAATCCATAAGGCATCAAGCCCGAAAGCTGGCTCCTTGGTTGGGATTCCTTCAATATCGTGTCCTCCTCCGGGCTTCATGGCTAGGAACTTGTCGGGAAAGATTGTGTACCGTGCCACCTCCACACCTTTAATCAAAAAGACATACTCGTTTCTGTCCAGGTTTAGGTCGTCCCTAATCCTTATAGAAGGGACAATTACTCCAAGCTCAACAGCAATCTGTTTTCTCATAAGCTTAATTCTCTTTATCAAACCGCCGTTTTTGTCGTCAACAAAGCTTATCAGCCCGTATCCTATCTTTAATTCCAGTAGGTCAACTTTAACGGCTTCCTCTATGTCCTCCATGGTTATCTCTTCTTGCGCCTCTTCCTCCTTTTCCTCTTTTTCTATCTCCTCTTTCTCTTTTTTCTTTTTCTGGATTGAGATTGAGTATGCAATACCTGCAAATATTGCTGCAAGTATCAAAAGGTGCAGAGTTGGCATGCCGGGAACGAGCGACATGACAACAAGTATTATGGCTGCGATGTATAGGGTTTGATACTGGCTGATAATTTGATTAATTATATTTTCGGATAGGTTTATCTCCTCTGAGCTTCTTGTGATTATTATACCTGCTGCTGTTGAAACTGTCAGGGCAGGTAGTTGGCTTACAAGCCCATCGCCGATTGTTAAAACTGTATATCTGCTTGCTGCAGCAGAAAGTGACATGTGGTGCTGCAAAACACCTATGACTATTCCTCCGATGATATTTATAGCTGTAATTAGAAGACCTGCTATAGCATCGCCTCTTACAAACTTACTTGCACCGTCCATGGCGCCGTAAAAGTCTGCCTGTCTTGCTATCTCCTCTCTTCTTCTCCTTGCTTCATTTTCATCTATGAGTCCAGCGTTTAAGTCTGCATCTATACTCATCTGTTTTCCAGGCATTGCATCCAGTGTGAACCTCGCTGCAACCTCGGCTACCCTGCCTGCACCCTTTGTTATTACTACAAAGTTGATTACAACAAGGATTATAAACACTATCAATCCAACCACATAGTTTCCCCCAACTACAAAATAGCCAAAAGTTTCTATCATCTTACCTGCGGCTTCCGGTGTCTGGCTGCCGTGAAGCAGAATTGCCCTTGTAGTTGCCACATTTAGGGAGAGTCTGTATAGCGTTACGGCAAGCAGAACAGAGGGAAATGTGGAGAAGTCGAGTGGTCTTGGTATGTATATACTTATGAAGAAGATTAAAAGTGCAAGCGCAAATGATACAGAAACAAGGAAATCGATAACATAGCCTGGCAGAGGTATTATCAAAACTGCAAATATTGCTATAACCGTTAATATTGCTGTGAAATCGCTAAGCTTTATCCCTCTAATAGTCGGCTCCATAGTTAACAATTTTACCAATTATACAGAGTAAATCTTGTTTTTCCACTAAACCTTGAGCCTGCAAGTTTTCTGAGACTGGTAAATGTTAACACCGTAAGTCAAAATGTAGCTTACAATAACAGATGGAGTTAAGGGAATAATTAAGTCCGTTTGGCTCATCTCGAGAATAAGGACAATAGCTGCAAGGGGCGTTTTTGCTACTGCTGCAAGAAATGCAGCCATACCACTCAGCACCAACAGTGGAAGGTTTTGAGAAAATACCGTGCTCATAATGTTTCCAAGGAGAGCTCCGATGATGAGGCTTGGCAGTATAACGCCACCTGATATGCCTGAACCTATTGCAAAAGAGGTTATCGCCATTATGAGTATTACATCTATTGAAGAATAAACGACATTAATATGGCTTACGGCGATTGTTGTTAAAGCTTTGTAATTAACGCTAACGCTCAAAAGGCCCAATGTGTCATTTGTTAGCAACAGAATAATGAAGGGGAGGGCAAGAAAAGTGCCTACTATGGGTCTTAAAAACGGTTTGTTGAAATTTACGAAGCAGTTTGAGAAGTGAAACAGGTTTATAAACAGATATGCAACAAGAGCAACAACAATACCTGTAAACATAAGGATAGGAATGCTTTTTAACCCCCAGCTGATGTCTGCCGTGTTCAAGTTCATTAGACTGTGGATGCCTCTAAAATAGGAGTATGTTAGATAGCTAAAAATTGAGGCTATTAAGACATCCGGGAAGGATTCGTACTCCATATCTGAGACATAGCGGATTTCAAGTGCGAATATTGCCCCTCCCAAAGGGGCTTTTAAAAGGGCTGAAGTAAATGCTCCCGCACCAATTAGAGCTATATCCTCCTTTTTTATATCGGCCATTTTGAAAAATCTGGATATGTAAAGAGCAATGGATGAGCCCATGAAAAATGAGGGACCCTCCCTTCCCGCAATAAACTCTCCTGATAGGGCGAGGACACTTATTATAAACTTTTTTATTAGGGAAACAATAGGCACAGCCTCTCTAAGGTTGTTCAGCACATAGTTTATACCGGCTCCAGCTATGGCTGGGTCTTTGTAAACAAAAAGCCCTGTTATGAAGGCTACGACAATCGGAAACGCTTTGATATAGAGGGTGTTTGAGACAAGAATGGAGTTTAGCTTTACAACTGAGAAATCAAACAGAGCAGCAACCAGACCTATGGCTATACCACTTGTCACTGAGTATGGCACTCTTTTTAAGATGTAGGAGAGAATCTGAATCCAATTAAAGTTTGTGCAGTTTAATAGGTTTCTACATATATTTATTTTTTCTTTTAGGTTTGGCAGCAACATAGCTTTTTACCAATACATCCCCAACCGAAATAATCACTGGACCAACTATAATGCCAATGGGCCCAAAAACTATTATTGAGCCGAGAATTCCGAAAAAGAGTATCATTGGGTGTATATTGATTTTACTGCTGATTATCAGGGGTCTGATGTAGTTGTCAACCATACCAACTGCGATTGCGCCCCATGCAATGATAAAAATACCTTTAAGAATTGAACCGTTTATAAACTGATATATGCCAACGGGCAACCATATAATTGCCGTTCCTACAAGGGGCACAAACGAGAACATGGCTATTAGAAACATCCACATAAAGAATGCGTTTAAACCCACTATTAAAAATCCCAGGGCACCCACTATTCCCTGAATAAAAGCCGTTAGGACGCCACCTAAGACTGTTGCGTTTATACTATCCCTTATAGATTTCAGGATTTTATAAAAACTCTCCTTGTCGTCTATCATATTCGATAGATAACCCAAAAACTCATCACTATCTCTGATAAAGTAAAAGGCTATGATGAAAGAGAAGATAAAGTTGGCAAGGATGCTGTAGGTTTGAGAGAATATTGCTCCTACATTTTTTGTAATTATGACCCCTATGTTCTGCAGGAGTCCAAACAGTGCCTCATCAAGCTTGTCTATGTACGGTGTGAAGATTTTTAGGTGGGAGATGCCTTGAGCTTTTGCGATCAGTCCTTCGAATGCCGCTTTAATTTGGTCTATATTGCCCACGAACTTTTCTGTTTCATTGACCATGATATATATTGCAAGTGTTATGGGCATTGCTATAATCAAAAGAACTATGAAAATACTTACAAAAGAGGCAAGGTTGCTGTTTTTAAGCGTCTTTTTTATTCTGTCAAAAAGGGGATAGAACACTATTGCTATCGTCAATCCCATAACAAAAGATTTCCAAAAGGGGAGCATAATTGAAAAGAAAGCTATAGCAACCAGAATCAGGAAGAAGGCTATAATACTTGATCTCATACGGCTCTGTGAATTTTAGAGTATATTCTTGCCACAGAACTGTTCCCGTAGATTTTCAATCTTTTTCTCAGCCATTTAGCACTTCTTACCTCAACCCTTGGCAGAAGGTATGGGTAGGTATTTTTATCAAGCAATCCAACATTCAGTGTAAACCCTGCCTTGTAATTGTTTTTCTGCAACTCATAAATAACATCCACATCGTAATCTCCCCAAGGGTAGCAGAAAAGATCTATTTTTGCACTTAAATTTTCCTCTATTATCTCTTTTGATTCTCTGATTTCCCTCTCCACTCTCTTAAGTTTCTCTTTTTTGTCTTCATACACGAATTGGGGTTTGTGTTTTCTTAAGTATTTTTTAAACTCTTTGCGCAGAAGTTTTTGTGCGTTGGGCTTGTTCATAAACAGTATACCACCCCTTTCTTTCACAAACTCTGCCATATGATCCCTTATTGCAATGTCATCTTTCATACAAAGTGTTGCGCAGTCCCACTTTTTTTCATAAATAGGGATACCAAGCCTTTTATCGTTTGTAAGCTCGAAGAACCATTCGTATCCATTCCCATCGTTGAATTTGTGCACCTTACTGGATGAAAAGCACGCTTTGTGATTAAGGGAGTGACTGCCCACCTCAAATATATCGCTATCCGTCATGGTTTTTAACTCCTGCCAGCTAACATACTTAGACTTTGCCTCGAGACTTTTGAGTTGATCTGCGATATTCATGCCCATAAGCTCGTCGTAAGTAGCCCTTTTTATGCCGTTTGCAACCTTATTGGCTATAACAAAAATCGTTGCGTAAAACTGGTATTTCTTTAATATTGGGTAGGCAAACAGGTAGTTGTCTGAGTATCCATCATCAAAGGTTATGTGGACTGTTCTCTTCGGTGGCGATAAACCCTTTTCTAAATACCCAAAAGCTTCTTTCAGTTTTATCGGTTTAAAGCCTTCCTCTATCAGTATCTGCAAAATCTCTTCAAAATCGTCTGGTGTTATTCTCTCTCCATAATTTATCTTATGGAAGCAGAGTATAAGTGTACCCATAGGTATTTATCAGTCTCCGTCGAGAAACCTTCCAAGTCCACCCAGAATGGAGCCTTCTCCTTTTTGGCTCCCCCCTATGTTGGGTGCACTGCTTATAATTCTGTCTGCGAGTCGAGAGAATGGCAGGCTTTGTAAATAAACTGTCCCTTTTCCTCTTAATGTTGCAAGGAACAGTCCCTCTCCACCAAACAGCATGGACTTCAACCCACCAACGAGCTCTATGGAGTAATCTATTGTCTCTTCAAAGGCAACAATACAGCCTGTGTCTATTTTTAAAACATTGTAGTTTAACTCTTTTTTTATTACTGTTCCACCCGCATGGATAAAAACCATGCCGTCGCCAGAAATTCTCTCCAGAATAAATCCTTCACCACCAAAAAGGCCTGTTCCAAATCTTTTTGTAAAGGCTATGTCTATCCTTGTTCCATAGGCAGCACATAAGAAAGCATCCTTTTGGCAGAGCAGGTCTCCATTCAGCTTAGCCATATCCACAGGTATAATCTTGCCAGGGTAGGGGGCTGAAAATGCAACCCTTCTCTTCTTTCTATCCCTGTTTGTGAAGTGTGTTAAAAACAGTGATTCTTGGGCAAGAACCCTCTTACCTGCTCTAAACAGTTTTCCAAGTAGTCCACTGTCTGCATCAGAACCGTCGCCAAGTTTTGCTTTAAACTCAATACCCTCTTCCATGTAGTTCATTGCGCCTGCTTCAGCTATCACAGTTTCATCGGGGTCAAGCTCCACCTCCACAAGCTGCATGTCGTCTCCTATAATCTTATAATCAACTTCATGACACTTCATTTTTTCTCATCCCCCTAAAATTTTTAAGAGATTAATATTTTTTGACAAAACGGTCAACTTTTATTAGGCTTCTCGATTGGGAGGATGTGTTATTATGTTTTCGGTTGGGACTCCAGAGCTTATTGTCATTGCCATAATAGCCCTCTTTGTTGTAGGTCCAAGGAGGTTGCCAGAGATTTTAAGGGGTGTTGCCTATGTTTATAAAAACTTTATGAAAGCTATTGAGGAGCTAAAAAGGGAGCTTGAAGAGGATTTAGAAGAGGTTGAGGATTTGAATCCAAAAAGGCAGATAGAGAAAAAGTGGAAAGAGATTTTAGAGGAAGATGAAGGTAAGGAAGAGGAAGAAAAAAGACCCTAATGAGATGACCATCCTTGAACATATAGAGGAGTTGAGAATCAGGCTGCTTTGGATTGTCGGTGGTATTTTCGTGGGACTTGCATTGACTATCAGCCACTCGGAGCAGATTATAAATCTCGCCATTGAGCCCTTGAAGCAGGCTCTGCCCCACGGTAGTAAAATCATTTTTACAGGTGTTACAGAGGCATTCTGGGTGAGGCTTGAGGCTGCACTTGTCGCTGCAATAATCATTACGATTCCGTTTACTTTTTATCAGATATGGCTGTTTGTTGCTCCCGGACTGAAGGAGAGCGAAAAGAAGTTTGCAATACCGTTTGTTTTTGCCTTCAGCTTTTTTTTTATTGCGGGTGCTGTGTTTGCCTACAAGGTGGTTTTACCGCTCGGGTTTAAGTTCCTTTTGAGGTATGGTGGGAAAGAACTCTCTGCCATGCCCACAATAAGGCAGTATATGTATCTTTTTTTAAAAATGATTACTGCGTTTGGTCTTGTGTTTGAGCTTCCCGTGGTTTCCTTTATTCTGGCGCGACTGGGTTTAATTAATGGAAAAGACCTGCTGAAGCGCTTTGATTATGCTCTTCTCCTTATTTTCATCATAGCTGCTATACTAACACCGCCAGATATTTTTACCCAGTTTCTTATGGCTACACCATTGATACTCCTTTATCTTTTGAGTGTAATCATTGCATATATATTCTCAACCAAGAAAGAGGAATGATTGTCGTAGCGTTTTTTATTATTGGTCTAATTATAGGGAGTTTTCTAAATGTCTGTATATACAGAATACCACGCGGAAAGTCTATTGTTTATCCGCCATCTTCATGTCCACTGTGTGGTGCAAGGCTTAAGTGGTATGACAACATACCTGTTATAAGCTATATCTTATTAAAGGGCAGATGCAGGTACTGTAAGGGTAAGATTTCACCCATATATCCAGTGGTTGAGCTTTTGACTGCCATCTACTCCGTTTTGGTATATTTAAAGTTTGGCATTACACTCAACACAGTATTTTATCTGATTTTTGGTTATATCCTTATAGCTGCAAGCTTTATTGACTTTTTTCATTACATTATCCCAGATTCATTAACGCTCAGCTTGGCTTTTGTTGGTTTAGCTTATGGTATTGTTAATCATGAGCTGGTTCATTCAATAGTTGGTCTTATTTTTGGCTTTGTCCTCCTTTATGTTGTGGCCGTTTTGGGTAAAGCGATATTCAAGAAAGAGGCAATGGGTGGAGGAGACATCAAGCTACTTGCTGCTTTAGGTACATTTGTTGGCGTTAGGGGTGTTCTATTTACCCTTTTTGTAGCCTCTTTTCTTGGCAGTTTGGTAGGTGTTGTTTTAATAGCATCAGGCAATGCTAAAATGAGCCAGAGGTTGCCGTTTGGTCCTTACCTTTCTCTCTCTGCCATAATTTATCTATTTGTTGGTGCAGAACTTTTAGCTAAAGTTTACGGTTTTTGAGATGCTTAAAAAAATCGATGTGTATATTCTAAAGGCTATCATCGTATCGTTCTTTATCTCCCTTGCCATTGTTTCTGCCGTCATGATGATAGGTGATATAATAAAAATTTACGACATACTATTTGCAAGGGGCTCATCTTTGGAGACGCTCTTTAAGATTTTACTTTATATAACTATATTTCTTTCTATATTCACCATTCCCATGGCTCTGACTATAGCAATTAACTATGTATATTCTGAGATGTCTAACAGTTCTGAGATAACAGCCCTGAGAAGTTCTGGAATTAACCTGTATCGCATATATCTACCTGCTTTTTTTATAACTTTAGCTATTTTTGTTTTTCTCTTTTACGATGTTTCCTTTTTAGCTTACAAGTCAAGGCTTAACTATAAAAACGAGCTTGAAAAAACATTCCGAAACAAAATTTATATCGGTCTAAAACCTGATATGTTTTATAATAATCTCGGCGGAACGCTCTGGGTGGAGAAACTTTCATCAGACCACAGAAATCTTTACCATGTTTTCTTTGCCGACAAAAACGAGGTTTTTATAGCAAAAAGTGGAATTTTAAATGATATAAAAAACGGTATCCTTGCCAAATTTGAAAGTGTAAAACTGTTCAGTAAAAAGAGTGGTAGTTATGAGTATGGAAGGTTCAAGGAGTATGATTTAGCTTTTCTGCTTGCAAAGGGGAAAAAGAAAAAAGGTATTAGTACAAAGTATATGACACTATCCGAGCTCTACAACTACTATAAAAAAACTAAGGATAAAGAGGCTATTTTTAAGATAAACAAGATGATTTCCCTTTCACTAAGTGTTTTTCCCCTATCAATCATAGCTTTCAGTCTTGGTATAACATTTTCAAGAAGTGGCAAGAGTGCAGGAATAGCTATTAGTTTGTTGCTTTTCTTTGTGTTTTATATTCTTCTGATGCTTGGCCAGTCTCTATTTAAATCAAAGGGCTGGATTATTCCTATCTATATGCCCAATATAGTTCTCACACTTTTTGGATTCTACATCTTCTACAAAAAGGTAAAAGTATAGTGAGCGCCAACATAAAGTACCCAAAAAACCAGCCAAACCTGTCGTAGAATGTTTCTGGATAGACAGTTAGGTTAAACCTTGCCTTTAGGACAGTTGTAGTATCTGGCTTTATTAGGTATTCAATCTTCCCGTCTGGATTTACGATAAAACTCAACCCTGTATTTGCACTCCTTGCAAGCCATATCCTATTTTCCACAGCTCTGTAAACATCGCTTCTCGGAAATAGTGTGAATGTCGGTGTCTTATCAAACCATGCGTCGTTTGTGAGTACGGCTATCAAGTTTGCCCCTTTTTGTTTGTACTGCCTGCTTAGATTTTCAAAGTTTTCTTCATAACAGATGAGCGGTGCGAGCTTGAACTGTTTGTATTTAAATATTACCCCCTTTTTCCCTTTTGCGAAGTTATAGTCTGATAGATGGAACAGGTTTGAAAAGGGAACAAACTCTGCGAATGGCACGAGCTTGCGTTTGTGATAATACTGAACGCTCTTTTTCGTATAGAAGACCACAGAGTTGTAGAAAGCTTTGTTTCTCTTTGTAAGGGCTCCAAACATAAGGGCAAAAGGGCTTTTGTTTACAAGCTTTTTTATATTCACCGAGGCTTTCGGGTCGAAGATATAGGGATATGCAGATTCAGGCCAAATAACAAGCTCTGCTTTTAAAGGTTTACTCAAATTAATGTATCGTTCAAGATTTTTGTATAGTAGGTTCTCTTTCCACTTATCCTGTTGGGGTATGTTTCCCTGAACGATATCTAAAGAAACCTCTCTTTTGTTTATAGGCTTTGATAGCGGAATGAGATTTATAGCAACGATAGGAGCCAAGATTACGATGGTTTTTAAAAACTTCTTTTTTAAAAGATAAAACAGAGCTATGTTTATTAAAATAATCTTTAAATCTATGTATAAAGAGCCAAAAAAGGACGCATCCTTTATGAAAAATGGCAGGTTGTATGTAAGGATGTTCAGGTTTCCGATTGGCATTCCGTAAAAAAGTTTGTTTTTTAAAAATTCTAAGGCTACAAATGAGACGGCAAAGAAGGGTAGGGGCAATCTGCTTGATTTGTAGATATGCGTTGCGGCTAATATATAACCAGTTTGATATATTGCAAGCAGTAAAACTAAAGTTAGTGATAGAAGGAAGAACAATCCATAGTATGTGTGGGTGCTTTTGTAGATTCCGCTAAAGATAAATAGTGAATATGGAAGATAAGCAAAAAGGATAGGTTTTACAAATTGTTTTTTTTCAAAGTAGTGAAAAATGGGCAGGAAAGCCACAAAAGAGAGCCACGGAATATAGTAGGAAAGGATAAAGGGGAGAGATAGAAAGGGAAGGAGACTACTGTATTTCCTCTCCGACATCAAACCTGTATCCCGCAAGGAACGCCTGTATATCCATTACCTTTCTGGATTGAGGCTGAATCCTTTTTATGGAAATTGCATCCTCTTTACACCCTACAATGAGCTCTTTTTTTGTTATCTTAACCACTTTTCCTGGTTGAGCTTCTTTCCATTCAACTCTCTCAGCTTCAAAGATTTTGAACTGTTTACCTTTGTAGAAAAAGTAGGCCGTAGGCCACTCCACGAACGCTCTTACCTTATTGACAATTTGAATAGCTGTTTCTTCTTTAAAATTTATCAAACCATCTTCTTTTTTGATTATCCTCGTGTATGTGGCAAGCTCGTCATCCTGAGGAGTTGGCTTTAGACTGTTTAAATTCTCAAGAGTACATTTAATCATCTTTGCTCCCACTGTTGAAAGCCTGTCATGGAGTGTTGTGTAGTTGTCTTTGGGATGAATTTTTTCAACCCACTGCATATATATATCACCAGCATCCATTTTGTTTGTTACGCTTATTATAGATACACCTGTGTAGCTATCGCCATTTAATAGGGCAAAGTTAATAGGTGATGGTCCTCTATACTTGGGAAGAAGCGACGGATGTATATTTAAAGCTCCTTTTGGTGGAATCTCTAACAGCTCATCTGGTATAAATTTACCGTAAGAAACAACTACAAAAATATCTGCACCGAATTGCTTTATCTTCTCCTTAGTCTCAGGCTCTTTTAGTTTTTCTGGCTGGAAAACCTCTATGGAGTGTTTAAGTGCTTCTTCTTTTACAGGTGGCTGTATGAGTTTTTTGCCCCTCTTGCCTGTTTTATCTGGTGTGCTTACAACTCCAACAACATCAAAAGAGAGGGAGTTTATAAGCTCTCTCAAAGGTGAGACTGCGAACCTGCTTGTGCCAAAAAAGAGAACTTTCACTGTGCCTTTTCCTTCTCTTTTTGGAGCTTTTTCCACTCTTTTTTGAACACCATCTTTCTTGTCGGTGAAAGTCTATCTATGAACAGTTTCCCATTTAGATGGTCTATTTCATGCTGTATTACCACACTTAAAAATTCATCCGTTTCTAATATTTTTTCATTCTCGTTCCTGTCCAGATATTTAACCTTAATCCATTTCTTTCTATCTTTGACGGTGTCATAGTATCCGGGCACACTCAGACACCCCTCCTCGTGCTCTTCGTAGGTGCCTTCAGAATCGATAATAACCGGATTAATAAGCTCGATTAACTCATTTTTACCTTCTCGCCTTAGATCAATCACTATTAGCTTTTCTAAAATACCAACCTGTTCTGCCGCAAGCCCGATTCCGTTAAAGTGATACATGGTTTCCGCCATTTCATCTAAAAGCTTCACTATCCTGTCATCTATCTTTTCAACATCCTTTGCTTTCCTTCTTAAGATACTGTCAGGATAAACTTTAATTTCCAGCATTTTTCCCTCCAGCCACAATGATAAGGTTTGTTTGCTGAAAAATCAATCGTAATGTTTTTTTAGGTATTCGAATATGAACCCAAGGGTTCTTTTAGCTACCGATTTTCTCATAAAATTTACATTGCCAAGATAACGCAGGTTGAAGCTTTTTAGCTCACTTTCTACCCTTAGCTTCAGTTCAAACTCGTTCCCAGTGAGGTTGCATGGACAGGCCAATATGTCTGTATCACTCACTCTTTCAATATCACTTTCACTGCTCGATATTAAACTCTCTTTGAAGCAAGCTTTATCTATCATCAGCTGGGCAAGGATTCCAGCTGTTATGCTCTCTTTGAAAGATATGGTAAGGTTTAACTCATCAAGCAGGTTGGCTAAAACATCCTCTATTTTCTCATCTTTCGTTGAGTACACCTTAAATTCGTATCTTTCCATAAAGGCTCTTTCAATATTTAGCAGGGTTTTCTTATCCTTTGCTCTTAGTCTGACTGCGAGTTCGCCCTCCATGGCGTTCAGAATAACTTGAACTCTGTCTGAATTTAGTGTTTTTAGAAATCTATTTGCTTCCGATTCAGCAACACCGATTATTTTTAAGTCAGCCCTGTGGAGTTCTTCTGGATTGACAATATCTTTAACTTTATTTATGACATGGTTGTCAAACATTGGTTTCATTTCGCTTGGCACACCCGGAAGGCATATTATATAGCTCTCCTTGAATTTTATGTAAAAACCTGGTGCTGTTCCATACTGGTTTTTTATGGGAGTAGAACCCTCTGGCAGGTAGAGCTGTTTAAGATGGCTTACGGTTGGTTTTATTCCCTTTGCTTTTACCTTTTCTATCAGTTCGAAGTATAATTTTCTGTTGAGCTTTGACTTTCTTCCGCAGAGTTCTGCAACGGTTTCTGTGGTTATATCATCAAAGGTTGGGCCAAGTCCACCCGTTGTAATAATGCATGAGCTGCTTTGCGTTAAGCCTTCTAAAGTTTTTTTAAGTCTTTCCTTATCGTCTGGACATATAAGTATTCCATCTGTTTCTATTCCATTTGTTATAAATCTCTGTGCGATGTACGAGGAGTTTGTGTCAACAACGCTTCCCTCCAGAAGCTCGTTTCCTATTGAAACTATGTAAACCTTCATACTCTACACCTCAAAAGAACAGAAGTTTTATTGCAAAGACAATCAAAAGAATAAGTAGGGCACTTCTTATAAATCTGTCCCCCTTTTTTATAGATACAGATATTGCAAGCCTTGCTCCTATAACGCTTCCTAATCCAAGCAGAATGCCAGCAAATATGTTAGCCTGGTGGTTGATAATAAAGAGTGGAAGGATGATGGCTGTGTATATAGTTATTACGAAAACCTTTATGGAGTTAGCCTCAACCATGTTGAAACCACCCCACACAGATGCAGTTATAATAAAAAAACCCACCCCAGCCTGAATAAATCCTCCGTATATGCCTATTACAAAAAAGATGAACAGCATAGCAGCCCATTTTTTCTTTGAGAAACTGCCTTTTTTTACAAATCTATCAGGTTTATAGATAGTAATTAAGCTTATAAGAACCATGAAAATGGCTATGAGCTTCTTTAAAAGCTCATTCGATATATGTGTGGCTATGTAACTTCCCAGTATGGCACCCATTATGGTGGGAATGGCTACAGAGAATGCGAACTTTGCCTTCAAGATGTTAAGCTTATAAAATTTCATAGAGGCAAAGGAGTTTTGAATAATCAATCCGACCCTGTTTGTTCCGTTTGCCACATTTGGAGGGAATCCCAAAGCTATAAGGAAAGCAAGCGTCAGAAAGGAGCCACCAGCTGCAAGGACATTGATAAAACCAACAACATTGCCCAAAAGAAAAATCTCTATACCGTGTACTATCTCGTGGTTTGTAAGATTTATCATAAACCCATTTTACTATAAATGCGACTCAAAGCAATAGCGTTGTGTCAAACAAAAACTGTCTATTTTTTTGTTACTTTAACTATAAACAAGATAAACTACTGCACAAACTTTTTGATTTTCCAAAAAAGATAAGAAACTATTTTGCAACAACCAATTGAATGGAGCTATGCTTTAAGTAATAAAAAGACCCCCCATTTAATTTATATTATTTTTCTACCATTGCTTCTCGATACTAATTGACCAATTTAACATTTGCTTGTTGAAATTCCCCCAAATGTAGTTTTTGATGCTTGGCAAGAAAAATCCTGTAGAACCGTAGGAGTAACCATTTATAATGTCTTCAATATAGTTTTTTACTTCACTGTTAGTAGTTTGTAAAATTGCAAATATTTTGTCTTTACTTAGTATATTTATTCTATTACTGTTTGCGTATGGGTAAGACATGCTAAACATAAATGTTCTATTATCACTAAGATTTTTTTCTGTCCATAATTTTACTATATCAATCTCACTAATTTTGCTTAAATCTTGTCCGTTCAATTCAATATAATTATCCTCAAAATTGGTGAGTTCAACATTAGGCAAATTGTTTTTATAATAAGAAGCATCAAAAGAGTTAGGTAAACTTTTTCCCAAGTCAAATATCTTTGTCTTGGCTGTGTATGATTGTGTTGAAGTATTATATTTGAAATATGAATAGCTCAAGTTGTAGTCAGTACCAAAGTTACCTCTAATTAATCTTATGGAATAAGAATTGGTTGCGCAGTTGGGATTAAAAACCGATTTAGGTCCTTTAATTAAGTATTCTACATTTTTATATATTGTATAAAACATAAAGAGATCACCTTCTACTGTTCGTGTATTGCAAAAATGCTCATTATTTAAGGTAACACTGAATAGATCAGTAAAGTTGTTGTAATTTAGATTTAAACTATTAGAGTTTAGATCTTTTGCAAAGTATTCTTTATTGTTATCGTAGATCATGATAGAATAGGTTCCATCGCTTTGTAAGGGAACATAAACCTCATAAAGAACTTTTGAACTGTTTAACCATTGTTCATGTATCTCAAAGGAGTTTTTAAAGTTGAGTTTTACCCCCTCTGGAAGATCGTTTACAGTTACAAGAACTTTTTTGTATTTGTAGTGGTGTGTTAAATAGTCGTCAAAATAACCTTGAGCATGAGGAAGAGTAATTTCATTTTCTCCATACCAATTATTATAGGCTGAAAGAACGGATGTATTTAAGTTTTCTATTTTGTTTATTGGGAAATCTTTTAATATGTAAAGAATACTAAAATACTCTCCTTTTAACTTCTCGAGTTCTTTAGCTTGGATACGACCGTCTCCATTTGTGTCAAAATTCGAAAGAGCAAGATTATATACTTCATTTTCATCGAGATAACCATCACCGTTAGTATCAAAACTTGATACATCTTGAGGTAAATTACTATCCACGCTTGCTGAGTCTTCAGCAAAAGTTATTGGAATTTTCTTGTTTTTATCTATAAATATCCATTTTAGTGCTAAATTGTAAAAATTATAGTTGCAGATATCGGAGTTTGAGTTCGTTGAACAGTATTTTTTCATATCGTCATATATCGTTTGGGCAAAGTTTAAAAAGACTATATTTTTATTTACAGTAACTCCTGGCCAAACAATATAAGCTATGTTAACAAGTGGTTTATTCACAAAAAAACCAACTTTTCCATTTGCTCCTATCTCTTTCGTTTGTATTGGAGTCAAATCGTTGTTCAGTATGGATACATAAGTTCCCTCGAGGCCTTTTAGTACAATATTATTACTACCTGCATTATTATTCGAACTCCCTCCGTTTCCCCCTCCCAGAAACGCCTTATCAATAAACACAGCCATTATAGCCCTTGTAACAGCTATATCAGGTCTATATGTTCCATCTGTATAGCCTTTTACTATACCTGCACTCTTCAGTGCCTGAACATCGGGACAGTACCATTTATCTGTTGGAACATCAACAAATGGTTTTGTTGTGCATGGCTGTTTATTTAGGTGAAGAGCCTTGACAAGGAATGCTGCCATCTCTGCCCTTGTGACATAGCCATCCGGTTTATATGAGCCATCTGGATAGCCTTTTGTTACACCTGCATTCTTTATTGCCTCTACATAGGGACAGTACCATATGTTTGTGTCCACATCATAGAAGGGAGAGCTACTACATTCATCTGGTATATTGAGTTTCAATGCCCTTGCAATAAACGCTGCCATCTGGGCTCTTGTTACAAGAACATCAGGTTTGTATGTTCCATCTGAATATCCTTTTGTTATTCCTGCTTTTGCTATATCCTGAACATAGGTGTAGAACCAATCAGAGGGTGAGATGTCGGAGAAGGTGGGGGATGCTAAAGAGTTTAAAGGAAAGAGAAAAATGAATAGAATCGATATCAAAACAAATATGAACTTTTTAGTTATATAACTTTGAGATCCCATGATAAACCTCCTACTGAAACTATTTTTAATAAGTTTAATCAATAATTGGATTTAGTCAAGGTGTATTATTTACGATAAGTTTAATCTTTAAATGGGGGTTTCTATAAATTTTAATAAAGGTGAGCGGGATTACCCCGTTCACCTGATAAGGTTTCTATTGCCTACCTGTGTGTTTTTTAT
>WFQQ01000122.1 GCA_015486965.1 Desulfurellaceae bacterium | reverse complement strand
TCACAGTATAAATCGGTGTTTTTTTTGGTTTCACCGTGGGGGTTTTAACAATAAGGAGGAAGATGAGAACAAAAAAGGCATGAACAATTAGTGAAGCTAAAAAGCTTAGAAATTTCATTTTTTGGGTTGAGTGGCAAGCCCTACCCTGCTTATGCCTACAGATTTAACCGTGTCAATTAAACTTACAACGGTTCCATAGTTAACCAATGAGTCGGCTTTTATAATGACAGTCCTTCCTTTATGCGCTTTTAGGTAATCTTTTAGTGCATCTAATTTTATAGGCACCTTGTCGAGGTAATACCTGCCGTTTTTATCTATCGATATTATGATATCTTTCTTCTCAATCTTTGTTACACCAGATTTTGTTTTAGGCAGGTTAACTTTTATTCCTTTAACGAGCATTGGAGTGGTTACCATAAAAATAACAAGGAGTACGAGCATAACATCGACTAAAGGTGTTATATTTATATCAGCAAAAACCTTTTTACCGTTTCTTTTCATTTAATTGCTTCTAAGAAACCTTCAAGTTCTTCGGTAATACTGGAGAGTTTTGAGTATAGTATGTTGTATCCTATGACCGCTGGCACAGCAACAAAGATTCCAGCCGCCGTTGTTATCAATGCTTCTGATATACCGGGTGCAACGGTGGCAATTGTAACGCTCTGAACATTGCCAATATTGTTAAAAGCATTTATTATGCCCCATATTGTACCGAAAAGACCCACGAAAGGTGCCGTTGAGCCTATAGAGGCGAGCCACGCAAAACCACTTTCCAAGTCTTTACTGATTATCTCTAAGAAACTCCTTGCGGAGCTGTATGAATCTTTACTTAGTATGTAAATGTTGCCCGCAGCAGACTCAGAAGCCTTGGCAAAAGCATCGAGGGATGATTTATCTTTGACCTCCAGAAACTTTGTTATGAAGACCCTATTCTTTTTAAAGATTGACCTTAACTGAAGCCATTTGTATATCATAAAGCTCCACGAATAGAGTGACATGATACCTAAAATTGCCAAAACGGCTATTGCGATACTTCCTATCTGACTGAAACCGAAATAGGCGTTCATGATGCCAGCTCCAACATTTTTTCAAACTTTTTTACGAGCCTGCTAACCCTTTCATAGTTCGCATCATCAAACGGTAGAGATGAAAGTTCACTTTTATATTTTTCAAGCTCCCTTTTTGCCTCATCTCTATCAATCTCATCCTTTGTAATTATCTCATCTGCAATAACAAAGATGTTATCTTCTGTTACCTCAAAGTAACCACCCACTATTAAGATTTTAAATTTATCTTTTTCCTTTGGCTGGATTTCAACCAATCCCACATCCAATACAGTTACAAAGTTTTCATGTCCTGGTAGAACACCGAATTCACCAACCTTACCCGGGGCAGATATATATTCAGCCACACCCTCAAACACCTTTCTTGAAGGAGTTACTATACTTAAGTTGAGCTCTGGCACTTAAACCCCCTTATTTTACAAGAGTTTTTGCTTTCTCTAATGCTTCCTCTATAGTTCCCACCATATAGAAAGCCTGTTCGGGTAAATCATCGTGTTTTCCATCTATAATCTCTTTGAATCCTTTAATGGTATCCTGTATCTTTACATACTTACCACTCATTCCTGTGAACTGCTCAGCTACAAAGAATGGCTGCGAGAGAAATCTTTGAATTTTTCTTGCTCTATTAACTATCACTTTATCCTCTTCACTGAGCTCTTCCATACCAAGTATTGCGATTATATCCTGGAGCTCCTTGTACCTTTGAAGAATCTCCTGTACCTTTCTTGCAACCTCATAGTGCTCTTTGCCAACAACAGCAGGGTCAAGGATTCTCGATGTCGAATCCAATGGATCAACCGCTGGATATATACCGAGCTCTGCAAGTTTTCTTGAGAGAACCGTTGTGGCGTCGAGGTGTGAGAATGTTGTAGCTGGTGCCGGGTCTGTTAGGTCGTCAGCAGGAACATATATTGCCTGAACAGATGTAATTGAGCCCTTCTTTGTTGATGTAATTCTCTCCTGGAGCTCACCCATCTCTGTTCCAAGGGTTGGCTGATATCCAACTGCTGACGGGATTCTACCAAGCAGAGCAGAAACCTCACTTCCAGCCTGTGTGAACCTAAATATGTTATCTATGAAAACGAGCACATCGAGATGCTCTTCATCCCTAAAATATTCGGCGACCGTTAACCCCGTTAAACCTACCCTTGCCCTTGCTCCGGGTGGCTCGTTCATCTGGCCGTATATCAAAGCTGCTTTGTCCAATACGCCAGACTCCTTCATCTCATTCCACAGGTCGTTTCCTTCCCTTGTCCTTTCACCGACCCCGCAGAAGACTGAGTATCCACCGTGGTGCATTGCGACATTGTGAATAAGCTCCATAATGAGAACGGTTTTTCCTACACCTGCGCCACCAAACAATCCAGTTTTTCCGCCCTTTGCATAAGGACACAGGAGGTCTATTACCTTAATTCCTGTCTCGAACATCTCACTTGTGGTGGACTGCTCCTCAAGTTTCGGTGCCTCTCTGTGGATAGGCCACCTCATCTCATACGATATTGGACCCATCTCATCAACAGGTTCACCAACGACATTCATAATCCTTCCGAGAACACCTTTGCCTACAGGTGTTGTTATGTAATCCCCTGTGTTCTCCACCTCAGTGCCCCTGACGAGACCATCTGTTGAGTCCATCGCTATTGTTCTTGCCCTTTTCTCGCCCAGATGTTGCTGAATCTCAAGGATTAGGTCGCTTGCTGCTCCTTCTATATCCTCTTTTTTTATTCTCAAAGCGGTAAAGATTGGGGGTAGCTCTCCAGCTTCAAACTCCACATCTACCACAGGACCTATCACCTGAACAATTTTTCCTTTTTCTGCCATAAGCTAACTCCTCTTCGTTTATTGTTTCATTGCTTCTATACTTGTAGTTATCTCTATCAACTCTTTTGTAATTGAAGCCTGCCTTGCCTTGTTAAACTCAAGGGTCAAGCTCTTAATCATCTCACCTGCATTGGTTGTTGCAGCATCCATTGCTGTCATTCTTGCCGCGTGTTCACCTGCAAGTGATTCAAGCATAGCACCGTAAAGCTCCATTTTTACATATTTGGGCAACAACTCCTTTAAGACCGTTTCTTTGTCTGGTTCAAATGTAAATTTTTCAACCATGTTCTGTTCGCTTGGCACTTTATCGCCAATCATTATTGGTAGGAGTTTTTTTACCGTGACCCTTTGGATTAAGACATTGACAAACCTATTGAATATAACATGGACTTCATCTGTTTCACCGTTCAAAAAGTCTGCAATCACCTTGTCCATAATCTCGCTTGCCTTTGAATACTCCGCCCTATCCTTTATTATTTCGCTAAACGCCTCTTTTGGCTTTATGCCTCTAAATTTGAAGTAGGTTTGTGCAAATTTTCCTATAAGAATAAGATTAACATTCTTTCCAGAGAACTTTGTTTTCATCAGCCTCTCTGTCTCTTTCAGAACATTGTGGTTAAATGCTCCGCACAAACCCCTGTCAGAGGTTATAACTATTATATCGACATTCTTTACATCTCTAAATCTTAAAAGCTCGTTTTCCAAATGAGAGGTCGATGTTACAAGGGACGCAATCATCTGTTCTAATTTGTTTCTGAACGGCCTGAAGGTAAGAGCAGCCTCTTGGGCTTTTCTTAACTTTGCAGCAGCAACCATTTTCATGGCTTTTGTTATCTGCTGCGTTTTCTGGATGCTGCCTATCTTTCTTTTAATATCTCTCATGCTAACAGCCATGGCTGTGCTCCTTAAAAAACTTTATAGGTTTAAGGCTTGAACACCTTTTTAAACTCTTGAATCGCTGTATCCATTTTCTCTTTGAGCGTGTCATCTATCTTTTTCTTTTCTTTTATCTCTGGTAGTAGGTCTGGAAACTTTGCCTCCACAAACTTATAAAGCTCTCTCTCAAACTTCTGGACATGCTCAACTGCAATATCATCCAAATATCCGTTATTGCCTGCATAGATGATAAGTATCTGCTTTTCAACGGGTAGTGGAGAGAATGGGGGTTGTTTCAAAATTTCAGTTAACCTTGCACCCCTGTTGAGCTGCTGTTGTGTTACCTTGTCGAGGTCTGAACCGAACTGGGCGAATGCTGCAAGCTCCCTGTACTGCGCCAGAGCAAGTCTCAACATTCCAGCAACCTGCTTCATTGCCTTTATCTGAGCTGCACCACCGACCCTCGACACTGAAATTCCTGCATTAACTGCAGGTCTTATTCCGCCATAGAACAGGTCACTTTCCAAGTATATCTGACCATCTGTAATGGATATAACATTTGTTGGGATGTAAGCCGAGACATCACCCGCCTGTGTTTCGATGATAGGTAAGGCAGTAAGAGAGCCTCCACCCATCTCGTCTGAAAGCTTGGCAGCTCTTTCAAGAAGCCTTGAGTGAAGGTAGAATACATCACCGGGGTAGGCTTCCCTTCCAGGTGGCCTTCTCAAGAGCAGGGATACCTGCCTGTAAGCCTGTGCGTGCTTTGTCAGGTCATCATATATGATTAGGGCGTGCATGCCGTTATCTCTAAAGTACTCGCCCATGGTTGCCCCTGCGTACGGTGCTATATATTGAAGGGATGCAGGTTCTGAAGCCGTTGCAGACACTATTGTTGTGTATTCCATTGCTCCCAACTCTTCCAGCTTTTTCCAGATCCGTGCGACTGTTGACCTTTTCTGACCTATCGCTACATAGATACAGTAAACATCGGTATCCTTCTGGTTTAGTATGGTATCCAAGGCAATTTGCGTCTTTCCTATCTGCCTATCGCCAATTATGAGCTCCCTCTGTCCTCTACCAATCGGTATCATGGCGTCTATAGCTTTTATACCTGTCTGTAGAGGCTCTTTAACCGATTGCCTTTGAACAATACCTGGAGCTTTTATCTCTATCCTTCTGTAGTGTTCGCTCTCGATGGGTCCCTTGCCGTCTATGGGCTCTCCCAGAGCATTTACAACCCTTCCTACAAGAGCTTCTCCAACTGGAACCTGGGATATTCTCTTTGTTCTTTTTACTTTGTCTCCCTCTTTTATATCCTTGTCATCACCAAGAATGATTATACCAACATTGTCCTCTTCCAAGTTAAGAGCCATTCCCATGACGCCACTTTCGAACTGGACAAGCTCGTTTGCCATAACTTTTGTTAGTCCATAAACCCTTGCTATACCATCGCCCACACTTAAAACAGTTCCAGTTTCGCTTATATCGATAAACTCTTTGGCGTTCTCAATCTCTTTCTTTATTACTTCACTGACTTCGCTTGCTTTAATTTGCATTTGCAATACTCCTCCTTATATTGAAAGTCTCATTAGTTTTTGCTTAAGGTTTGCGAGGTATGTTCTTAGACTCCCGTCATAGACCACATCTTTAACCTGTACGATAATTCCTGCTATAAGTTCTGGCTCTGTTTTGAAGCTAAACTGGACAGTTTTGTTGAGCTTTTTGCTGAGCTGCTCTTTTAACTCTTCCTTTACTTTCTCGTTGAGCTCGACAGCACTGATAACAGAAGCTTTTACCCTACCCTTTTTCTCATCCACAAACTCTTCAAATGTTTCAGCAATCTCATAAAACAGTTTAAATCTACCCTTTTTGGCTATGTATTTCAGAAAATCAGCGAGTATTTCGTTTTTGCAAATTTCGTTAATAACCCTTACCTTGTCTTGATAGCTTACGACATAAGCTGAAAGGTACTCAAGGACTATTGGATTTTCTCTGAAGAAGTTTGTCAGGTTTTTTATGAGTTTGAGTGTTTCGTCCTCATCCATTTTTTTGTCTTCACAGATAGAGAGCAGCGCCTTTGCATATCTCGATGAGAGTTTCCTATCTATCATCTCTGCAAGCTCCTTATAAATTTTTCGTTGATTTTTTCGTGCTCTTCTTTCGTCAGGTTTTTAAATTTGCTTTTTAGGTTCTCTATGGCTTCTTCACTCATCTTTTTAAGCAGGAGCATCTTGGCTTTAGATAGTATAGACGCTTTTTCCTCCTCTACAGATTTTAGGATTCTTTGAATGGCGTTCTCTGCCTCTTTAAGTATCTGCTCCCTCTCGTTCTGAGCCATAGATTCAAAGGTTTCCAGTATATTTTTTACCTCTTCCTCTAACTTTAAAAGCTTCTTTTTTGTTTCCTCAAGTAGCTTTTCAGCTTCTTCCTGGAGTCTTTTGGCTTCTTCTATCTCCTGTATTATGCTCTCTTTCCTGCTTTTAAAGAACTCTGAGATGGGTTTTCTTAAGAAGTAGTAAAGTAAACCAACAAAGATAATAAAGTTGATTACCCTCCAGCCCATATGGGGCTCAACTCCGCCCTCTTCTGCCGCAACTGCTATAGCTGGTATTATTAGCGTGAGAAGAAGTGAAAGTGTAAATTTTAACATCATCTGCCCCCTATTCCACTATCTGCCTATATATTTTGTTAGCAATTTCGATGCTATAATCCTTGGAGCTTTCTATCTCTTGCTCTATCTGTT
Source organism: Desulfurellaceae bacterium (assembly GCA_015486965.1). Taxonomy (GTDB): domain Bacteria; phylum Campylobacterota_A; class Desulfurellia; order Desulfurellales; family Hippeaceae; genus Hippea. Next base: position 37,379 of record WFQQ01000122.1, on the reverse strand, counting down.
TTTTTACCTCTTTTTCAAATTTATCTATCTCTTCAACGGCTCTCTTTTGCTGTTCTGCCAACTTTTCTTCCTTTTCTTTAAGCGTTTCATCTATAATTTTTGCATATCTCTTTTTTGCTTGATTCTCAGCCTCTTTTATCTTTGTTGAATATTCGTTCTGGTTTTTTAAAGCCTCTTTTTTTAACTCCTCTGCCCTTTTTAACATATTTTCTACCGTTTCCATTCTCTCTTTTATTTTGGATAGCAGAGGTTTGTATAGGATGATGTTGAGAATAAATAGAAGTATGAGAAAGTTTGCCATCTGGATGAACAGTGTGTGATTTATACTTATTATATTTGTCATTTTGCCCTCCTTGCAAACAGGCTCAAAATTGTCGGCTTAAAATACCATACACTCAAATTTGTGTCAACAAGCTTACTCTTCAACTATTATTAAGTTTTTAACCCTTTTTTTAATTTCACTAAAAAATGGTTCTATATCTCCGCCTGTAAGGGATCTTTCTATGGGACCCCTCTCATCTTTTGGTATTATAAGGGTGTCAACTTCATTTTCATTTACAAATTTTAAAATCTCGTCCGCAGTGTTGCCAGTTAGCTCGATTCTTTTTACCTCAATGTTGCTGTTGTTCTCCTTTATAACTCTTTCAAGCTTGTCCATTATAATGCTTCCTATATTATCCAGGCTCTTTTCTAACTCCCTGTCGAGATGCACAAAGCCACCGCCCTTGAAAAACTCGGTGTCGTTTACAAACAGTAAATACACAGTGTTTATATCTCTCTCTTTGGAAAGGTTAGCCGCTTTTAAGGCTGCCTTCTCCCCATTTGGCGAGCCTTTAGCTATTAAAACCAATTCGTATTTCATTTGTTAACCTCCAAGTAGTAGCCATATCATACCAATGGCCACCGATACTATTGTTGCTGGAGCACCTACTTTTAGAAACTCTTTGAATGTTATTGGGTATCCAGCCCTTTCCGATATTCCAGCTGTAACGACATTTGCACTTGCGCCTATTAGAGTACCGTTGCCTCCCAAACATGCCCCAAGGGAGAGAGCCCACCACAGGGTATTTCCAGCATCTGGTATAGTTCTTGTAAGGTATGCAACAACAGGTAGCATTGTGGCGGTAAACGGTATGTTGTCGATTATTGCAGATGCAAATGCACTGACCCATATAATCAAAATTATGGCAAGCGTTAGACTGTTGCCTGCAAGGTCTTTTACCCAGGAGGCTATCATCATTATGACACCCGTCTGGACACTGCCCTCTACGATTATAAAAAGCATCATAAAGAACACAAGGGTTGTCCACTCAACCTCTTTCTCCATCATCTCTGTAATGTCAACCCCGCTGAGAATTAGGATAAGACCTGCGCCAACAAGAGCAGCAATGGATGGCTCCATGTGGAGCATTCCGTGGGTTACAAATAGAGCAATAACAAATGCAAGCACAAACAGGCAGTACTTAAGGAGCTTTACATCGGTTATCTTGTACTCCTCTCTCAGTTTTTCAAGCAGTTTGTCGACATTCTCAACCTTACCTTTTTTATACTCTTTACCAAAGAAAAACTTCATAACAAAGACATTCGCTATTAGTATCAGTAAAATAACATCACCTAAATTAACCAGAAATTGGTTGAAGGTTAGATGGGCAAATGAACCTATCATTATGTTTGGTGGGTCGCCTATGAGGGTTGCAGTTCCGCCCATATTGGAAGCTATGACTTCAGGTATCAAAAGGCTCATGGGGTTTATGTTCAGCATTAGAGCGATCTCTATTGAAACGGGCGCTATCAAGAGCATTGTTGTAACATTGTCCAAGAAAGCACTGACTATAGCTGTGACAAACATCAAGATTATGGAGAGTTTAAATACATTACCCTTACTCATGGCGTATGACTTGTATGCAAGCCACTGAAACACACCTGTCTTTTTCATTACACCGACTATGATCATCATACCCATCAATAACATTATTACATTGAAGTCTATGGCTCTGACCGCCTCGTCAAACGATAGAACAAAGTAGTTTTCGTTGAATATACCAATTGTGTATGAAATAAACAGAAGCAGGCTTGCACCAACCAATGCTGCCACCGTTCTATGGAGTATTTCTAAGGATATGAGCGCAAATGTCAGAACCAATACACCAAGTGCAATCCAGAAGGCTGGCGTTGTAACCCTGCCAAGTGTTTCGTTTATTGAGGAGATGTAAATGGTTTCGCCGTTGGGTAGTGTTGATACGAGAATGTTTTTTATAGGCTCTTCTATCGTTTTGTAGGTGCTTTTTTTAAATTCTATGGTGATATCTTTGGGGTTAATTTTTTTAATGGGTATCTCAATGAAATAACTCCCGTTTGTTGTAGTTTCAGTTTTACCTAAGGTTTTACCGTTGTAGTTGATGACAACTTCAACCCCATCAACCGCTGCACCGTGTTCGTTTTTAATGACGCCCCCTACCCTTAATGTAGCCGAAAACGCAACCAAATTAATCAAAAAAACAAAGAAAACAGAAAAAGAAACCAACCTTTTCATAGATTATACCGCTCCCCTATGTTTAAATTTTAGGATTTCCATTATGTTAGCTTCCTCACGAAATTGATGAGCTCATCTTCACTATCAAACAGAAGCTCCACCTTAAACCTCTTACCGCTCTTTTTGAGCTTTACTATTTTAAATACCTTTTTTAATTCCAATACTGCTTCAGGGAATTCATCTTCGTTCTCACCTCTCTTGGTCAGTTTTTCAACTTCCCTAACGCTCAACCTCTTTTCCACTATCTTTTCGGCTAACTCTTTCTGTTTATCTGTGTCTTTTAAAGAGAGGATAGCCCGTGCATGCCCTGCTGTAATAACACCTTTTTTAATCTTTTCCTTTATTTCGTCAGGCAGATTTAAAAGTCTTAAGCTGTTTGCTATGGTTGCCCTGTCCTTACCTACTTTTTTGGCAACCTCTTCCTGGGTATAGCCGAAATTTTCCATGAGGCTTTTGTAAGCTTTTGCTTCCTCTAAGGGGTTTAGGTTCTTCCTCTGTATATTCTCAATAAGGGCTATCTCTGCTGACTCTCTATCTGAAACATTTTTGATTATAGCTGGTATGGATTTTAAGCCAGCCTCTTTTGCCGCTAAAAATCTCCTCTCGCCAGCAACTATCTGATATTTATCTCCTTTTTCTCGCACTATTATGGGCTGTATTACCCCCTTCTCTTTTATGGAGAGGGCAAGCTCTTCAATTGCTCTTTTGTCAAAGGTATCCCTGGGTTGAAAAGGGTTTCTCTCGATTAGTTCCAAAGATATGGTTGTTACTCTGTTGTCCTTGTCAAGTTCATCTATCTCACCAAATATAGCTTCAAGCCCTTTCCCCAATCCACCTTTTTTAGGCATACTTCAAAACCTCTTTGGCTAATGATAGATAGCTCTGACTCCCAGGGCATTTTATATCGTAAGAGATAACAGATTTACCAAAACTTGGTGCTTCAGATAACCTTACATTCCTTGGAATCAAGGTTTTAAATATGTATTTGGGAAAGTGTCGTTTAAGCTCCATCTCAACCTGCTTGGACAGATTGTTCCTTTTATCGTGCATTGTAAGAAGGATACCCTCTATTTTTAGAGATGGATTAAAGGTTCTTTTTACGAGGTTTATTGTGTGGAGAAGCTGGGCTAACCCTTCCATTGCGAAATATTCACACTGAACAGGAACAAGAACAGAGTTTGCGGCTACAAGGGCATTTATGGTGAGAAAACCAAGGGATGGTGGACAGTCTATCAACACATAGTCAAACCCTTTTATATCTCTCAGTAAATTTTTCAATATCTTTTCTTTGTTTTGTATGTTTTTCAACTCAACCTCAGCACCTATCAGGGATATGTTTGAAGGAACTATGTATAGGTTTTCCATCTCTGTAGGTGTGATAAGGGATTTTAAGGATTTTTTGCCAATTAGTGCATGGTAGATGCAAACATCCCTTTCTGAGTTAAGTCCACTTGTTGCATTTGCCTGTGGGTCTATGTCTATTATTAGAACTTTTTTACCAAATACAGCTAAAGATGCACCAAGATTGATTGCAGTGGTGGTTTTTCCTACGCCGCCCTTCTGATTCGTGATTGCGATCGTTTTCATCCGTTCACCTGAGCAATAGTTTCAGCATTCTTTCACAGCTGTCCTGTCTGCAAAGCCTTAAGGCATTCTCTGACATCTCTTTCAACTTATCAGCCGTTAGAGATGATATAATACTAAATAGTTTTTTTCCAGTTAAATCTTTATCTTCGATTAAATAAGCAGCTTTGTTGTCGTGAAAGTATTTTGCGTTGAAATACTGATGGTTGTATATGGCATAGGGGTATGGAATAAGTATCGAGCCAAGACTTGAGCAGGCTACTTCACTCAGTGTGCTTGCACCAGCCCTGCAAACAATAAAGTCTATTTTGCTGTAAAACTCATCCATATCGTAGATGAACTTTTCTACCCTCCAGTTTTTTTTGTTGTTTTTGTAGCTTTCTCTAACCCTTTCATAATCTTGTTCTCCCGTTTGGTGAATTACATTAATGTCAAGACTATAATTTGATAGCTCTATCATGGCGTTATTTATGCTCCTTGCACCCCTTGAGCCACCAATAACGCCTATTGTGAAAGGTTTTTTTATACCCCTGTGCGGTTTTTTTGGTTTTATCCTTGTTGGGTTTCCCACAACCACTCCATTTATATACCTTTTTGTGATATCGAAATTAAGAAAGGTTATATCGCATAGCTTTGATAGAATTTTGTTTGACTTTCCAGGTATTGAATTTTGCTCTAAGATTGCAGTTCTTACACCAACTATTTTGGAAGCTACGATTACAGGGAAACTCGCATAGCCACCAAACCCGAGACTAAAAACTGGTTTTGTTTCCTTTATGATTTTAAAGGAGTCTGTAATGGACTTTATAATTAGTAGAGCCCCTTTAATTTTGTCTGTTAGCTTTTTACCCGCAACACCTCTGGTTTTTAACAAGAAGTAATCAAATTTATAGTTTTTTAAAATTTCCTTTTCTAAACCGTATTCTGAACCAACTATTACAGGATTGATTCCGTTTTTCTCTAAAAATTCAGCAAACGCTATGGCTGCAAACAGGTGTCCACCAGTTCCTCCGCCGCTCAATATTGCATTTCTCATTTTGTCATCTCGGCTTTACTCAAGGTTTTACCGTTTTTGAACTCTTTTTCCACTTTATATACAACATCAGCATTTTTTGAAACCTCTTCTGAGTGTGTTATGAGGATAAGCTGGTTCCTTTCAGAATACTTACTTATGAGTTTAAGGAGCTTGTTCAGTGCTTCAGCACTCAAGCCCGACTCAATTTCATCAAATATTACCGTTTCCTGTACATTTGAAAGTTCGGAAAGGGTCATCTTTAGGGCTAAAATGAATCTCGATTTTTCTCCACCGCTTGCCACTTTATCCAAAGTATTTGGTTTTATGTCAGGGTTTGCAGAAAACAGTATATCTACGCTGTCGAAACCAGATTTTGATAGCTCCTTTTCCTTAAAGACTATTTTAACAGTGCTCTTTTCAAGGTTCAATTTGGATAGATATTTAACAATCGTTTTCTCTATGTTCTTTGCTATTTTTTTTCTCTCTCCCGATAGAAGTTCCGCAGCTTTCTTAACCTCAAGTTCCTGTTTTTTCAATTCTTCCTGTAATTTTTCCATTTGAAATAGCAATTCATCCTTTTCAGAGAGTAGCTTTCTCAACTCATCCCTTTTCTCTATAATCTCATCAATCTCTTTACCAAACTGCCTTTTTAATTTTTCAAGTTGAAACAGTCTTGAGTTTATTGCATCTAAATCATCCTCTGAGAAATCGTTGCTTGTGAGAGCGTAGAGTTCACCTTTTGGTTGTCTGATCAGCTCCAATGCTTCTTGAAGTGGCTCAAGAGTTGCAGCCAAAGAAGAGCAATTGTTTAATTTTTCTAACTCCCTTGTGATTTTGTTCAGCACCTCTTCGCAAGAGTTCTCTTTTTCATAAAGTTCAATTACAGCCCTGCCTGCTATTTCCTTTATAGCTTTTGAGTTTTTTATTCTGCTCAGTTTATCTAAAAGCTCTTCATATTCACCTTCTTTTGGGTTCACCCTTTCTATGGCTTCAAGTAATAACTCGGGATGAGAGTTATCTATCTGTTTGAGCCTCTCTTGAATTGTTCCGATATCTTCTTGGAGATGTGCGTAGGTATTAAAACTGTTTAGAAAGTTTTCTTTTGTACTTTTTTCCACCTGTGTATCTATTAACTGAAGCAGTTTTTCAGATGAGAAGAGCTCAAATTTGTACTCCTGTGATACTATGCTTAGGAGAGTTGGTCTTAGTGAGGCTATTGCTTTTGCTGTAATCGGTTCATGATTTATCAAAACCTTTGACGAGCCCCTTTTTATAATTTTTGTTATGACAATATCTGTATCTGTTATACCGAATTCAGATACAATATCTTTTTGCACTGGATTTAGGTTGAATGTCAATGAGATTTTCGTTAACTCTGAAAAGCTGCCCACCAGTGTTGTATCCGTTTTCTGCGAAAATACAAAGTTTACTGCTTTTAGTATCAGTGATTTACCGCTTCCCGACTCTCCTACTATGGCAGTTATTCTTGGTGAGGGTTCGATGGTTATCCTCTCTATGGTCAGGAAGTTTTCTATCTCTATCTTTTTTAGCATCAGATGCTTCTAATTTTTCTCTCTTCCCAGTTTAACTTTGTTCTTAGAACATCAAAGTAGTTTTTGTCCTTTTGAGTGATGATTTTTATCTTCCTTGTGGATTTTCTGACGATTAATTTTTGGTTTGGAGTTATTTTGTATCCCATCTGGCCGTCCAGGGTTGCAAATATATCTTTAATATTTTCAACTATCTTTATTGTAAGCTGGGCATTGTCGGGAAGAACAATGGGTCTGTTAGAGAGTGTATGGGGACAGATAGGAGTTAGAATTACGCAGTCCAGTGTGGGATAGACAATGGGTCCTCCTGCTGCTAAATTATAAGCAGTTGAGCCTGAAGGGGTTGAAACAATCAAGCCGTCGGCATGGTATGTGGCAACATTCAGGAGCTTTTCCCCAAAACTAACTTTAACATTTATAGGAACTATCCTTGCAAGTGCCCCTTTGCTGACCACTACATCGTTGAATACGGTTTTTCTGCTCACAAATGTGGAGTTGTTGTATATCTCCACATCGAGCATCATCCTCTCCTCAATCAGGTAATCTCCTTTTGAGAACACCTTTTCAAGCACATCGAACATTTTTGATAGGGGAACCTCAGTTAGAAAACCCATTCTGCCCAAATTTATCCCAAGTATTGGTATATCTTTCTCCGACTCATTAACTGAGCGTGCCGCCGATATGAATGTTCCATCGCCACCCAAAACTATTATAATATCAACATGTGCGGCGAGCCTTTCCCTGCTTACACCTTTTTCCCCTAAAGACTCTGCTGCCTCCTCACCAAGCACTATGTTTACACCCCATCTCTTTAAGTATTCTGTTAGCTCCTTGACTATTTTGTCTATGTTTTTTACCTTGGCTTTGGCGATAATGCCCACATTCCTGAACATCTAACCTCCAAAATACGCCTGTTTAATTCTCCTGTCGTCGTAAAAATCCCTTGCACTGCCATAATCCACAATTTTTCCGTTTTTTAGAAAGTAAACCGTATCAGAAACCTTTATTGTTTTATTCACATTTTGCTCAACAATTAAAACGGTCAATTTGTTGTGTTTCATGAAGCTTATTATATTAAATAGGTCTTTAACAAGCTTTGGCGATAGACCTGCCGAGGGTTCATCAAGTATTATAAACTCTGGATTTCTTATTAAACTTTGAGCTATTGATAGCATCTGCTGTTCGCCGCCAGAGAGATAGCCCGCCTTCAGTTTTAATTTCTCTTGCAGATTTGGAAAGTGCTCAAATATATCCTCTAACTTTTTATTAAAATCTTCTATCCCTCTTTTTGGGATTTTATAAAAAGCTACTTTAAGATTGTCAAGAACTGATAGCTCTTTGAAGACCGTTCTTTTATCCGGAAGGTAGCTTACACCCAAATTTGCAATCCTATGCGTTTTTAGGTGTGTTATATCTATATTTTTAAAAAAGACACTGCCCTTTTTGGGTATTATATTCATAACTGCATTGAGAATGGTTGTTTTACCCGCCCCATTTGAACCAACGATGGCTACAATTTCACCTTTATTTACTTTAAATGACACATCTGAAACGGCCAAAGCTCTACCGTAATAAACAGTTAGATTTTTAACATTCAGCATCTACTCACCCATGTATGCTTTTATTACATTGTAGTCATTCATTACATCACTTGGTAAGCCTTCAGCGATTTTCTTTCCGCTATCCATAACAACTATGGAGTGTGAGCAGTTAGCCACAAACTCCATGTCGTGTTCGATGAGAAGAATGGATATGCCTCTTTCCCAGATTCTGAACAGCGTATTCAGAAGCCTCTCTGTTTCGTTCTCGTTCAAACCAGCCGCTGGTTCATCAAGCAGGAGAAGCTTTGGCTGGCTAATCAAAGCCCGTCCTATCTCTACAAGTCTTTTTATGCCAAAGGGAACTTGCTCTGGGTGTTTGTTCAAAAAGCTCTCTATCTTTAAAAAGTGCGCAACCCGTTCAGTTTTTTCAAAAACCTCCTTCTCTTCCTTTCTGTTCAAACCAAACACTACACTCAATGGGTTGGATTTAATCTTTGCGTGGAGTCCTAAAGCTATGTTCTCTTTTACTGTGAGTGCATCTATTAGCTGGATGTTTTGAAATGTTCTTGCTATCCCCAGTCTGATGAGTTGGTGCGGCATGTAGGATAGGAGGTTTTTCTGGTCATACTCTATTGAGCCTCTGTCAGGTTGGTAGAGCCGCGTGATTATGTTAAACAGGGTGGTTTTTCCAGCACCGTTTGGTCCAACCAAGGCTTTAATCTGCTTTTTATTTACATTGAAGCTGATATTGTCTAAGGCTTTTAACCCACCAAAGCTCTTTGTTATGTTTTTAATTTTTAAAATGTATTTCTTTTCCATTTTATCAACCCACCAAGTCCTCTGGTCATGAACATGGCAGCTACAACCAAAAGGCCACCGTTTACTATTGGCCAGAAATCTTGCAGGGAAGTTAGTATATTGGGTAGGGAACCAAGAATGACTGTTGTGATGATGGAACCAAATATGCTGTCTATTCCACCAACAAATGCCATTACGATATAGTCTATCGATTTAAGCAGACTGAACGAAGATGGTGAAATAAAACCAATGTAAAAGGCGTATAACCCTCCAGAGATTGCAGCGTAGAAAGCACTCAACGAGAATATTGCAACTTTATAAAGGTGAACATTAACTCCAAACGATTTCGCTGCTGCCTCTTTTTCGTGTATTGCTTTAAGCGCCCTCCCGTAGTGGGAGTTTATTATTCTGTTGCTTACAAATGCAAATAGGAGAACCACCGCCCATGAGAAAAAGTAGAATTTTTTCTCGCTATCGAATGTGAAGTTGCCTATTGAGAGCATGGGGATGCCAGTAAGACCTTGATGACCACCAGTTAGTGTTATTAAGTTATTTGCAAGCATGTAGATAATCTCACCTATGGCAAGTGTTGCCATCGCTAAATAGTGGCCCTTTAGTTTTAGGGTTGGATACCCAATAAACGCTGCAACAACGGTTGTGATAGCTGAAGCAATGGCTATTGATAGCCAGGGGTTGAGTCCTGTTTTGATGGAAAGAATGGAAGAGATATATGCACCCATAGCAACAAATCCCGCATGCCCTAAGGATACCTGACCTGCATATCCAAGAAGGAGGTTTAAGCCCAAAACTGTAATTACGGTAAGGGCTGAAAGTGATACCATGTTTAAAATGAAGGGGTTTTTTATAAAAATGCCAGCGGTTAAAAACACAAATATTAGAATGTATGTTGCCGTGCTCTGTCTCATCTAAACCCTTTCAATATCCTTAGCTCCGAAAATGCCCGACGGCTTTACAAAAAGCACCAATATCATGATTAGAAATGCGACTATATCTTTGTAAGAAGAAGAGATGTACCCAGCAGCAAGAGATTCTGAGACACCTATAATGAGTCCACCTGCTATAGCTCCAACATTGTTTCCAAAGCCACCAACCACACTCGCAGAAAACCCTTTTAAGCCCATAATTAACCCCATGTTGTATTTGGCGAAGCTTATGGGAGCAATAATGGAACCGCCTATGGCTCCCAGCATTCCGCTAATAAAGAAGGAGATGGCCTGAACCTGCTCCACATCGATACCAAATAGCCTGCATGCCAGAGGGTTGTTTGAGCTTGCCATCATAACCTTGCCTGAATTTGTTTTGTTGAAGTAAATAAAAAGGAGTGTCGCAAATATAATGGCTCCCGCAAATACAACTATGTACTGGGAGGAAAATGTCAATCCAAATACGGTAATACTATCAAACGGCAAGAACTGTTTGACAGCGTGAGCATTTTTACCAAAAAGAAGCATGGATGTACCCCTCAAGATCATGGCTATGCCTATTGTTAGCACTATAAGGGCAAGTTCTTGGGGGTTTCTTGTACCCCTTATAAACACTGCATGGATAAAGTAGCCTATCACTCCTACGATTAGTGAAGAGAGTAAAAAACTCAGGACTATTGGAATATGTAGGGTTAAGAAATAAAACTGGAGCATGGCGCCCAGCATAACAAACTCGCCCTGGGCAAAGTTCACGATTCTTGTTGTGGAGTAGATTATGTTGAACCCAAGGGCAACAAGGGAGTATATAAGCCCTGTTATTATTCCGTTGATTGTGTATTGTAAAAAGGCTTCTATTTTTTAGCCTCCCACTCCTCAGCCTCTTTTTTGAAAAGGCTGGCTGTTAGTTCATCTATATTGCAGAAGTGAACCTCTTTCACGTTTTTTGAGCCTTTTAGAAACTCAACCGTGGTGGTAAAGATGATATGGGCTGCCCTCTCTTTTGGAAATCCGAAAATGCCAGAGCTTATAGCAGGTATGGATACACTTTTAATCCCTTTTTCTTCCGCAATTTTTAAAGCACTCAATACGGCACTTTTCAGCTTGTTGTCCTCATCGCCTTCACCCCAGACCGGTCCCACTGCGTGTATAACATATTTGGCTTTTAGTTTCCCTGCTCCTGTAATTGCAGCGGAGCCTGTGGGGACATATCCAATTTTGTCGCTCTCTTCTTGGATTACATAGCCACCCTTTCTGACTATGGCACCTGCCACGCCTCCCCCGTGTTTTAGGTGGGAGTTGGCTGCGTTTACTATCGCTTCAGTTTTCTCTTCTGTAATGTCTCCCTGAATTACCTTGATAACCTTATCGTCTAACTTAATCTCTTTGAGGAGTTTCATCTCTCACCTCCCCTTTTTTAATTTTCTAACTTTAGCATGTTCTTTCATTTCTCTCAAATAAATACCGTCAAAAATTTTTGCAACCGTTGAGGGTAAGTATGTAAGGGCAATTCTAAAGAGCGTTTTGAACTTAAACTTCATTCTTAAGGATTTCCTCAAGTTTTCCCTTGCTTCGGTTGTTTTTCCAGTGTGGAGAAGGTATGTTCCCCACCTCGAATAAATTTTAGCAGCCGAACTTTGTAGGTTTGGATAGAGCTTCTGTTTTTCTTTATCTGTTAAGTTTTTTACAAATTTATCTATAACGAGCGTATTATTTTTCCATCTATCATAAGGTATCGAGGGATTTGTTGTTGCACTTTTAAAAACGAGGGGTGTATCTATATAGGCAAAGTTTCCCAGCTTGAGAATCCTAAGCCAGAGATCCCAATCCTCAGTTGTCGATAGAGTTTCATCGAAAAGACCTGCTTTTATCACTGTATCCCTTTTTAAAACCGTGAAGCTTGGGTCTATGAAACTGCCCCGAACCATCCAGTTTAAATCCACTATTTCTGGGACTTTCCCCTTTGGAAATCCTATTGTTTTTTTGCCATTTTCGTAAACCTTGTAGTAGTTTGTGAAAACACCGATAACATCTTCTCTTTTAAGTCTTTTAACCGTTGTCTCAAGGTATTTTTCATCCCACCAGTCGTCATCGTCCAAAAAGGCTATATATTCTCCTTTGGACACTTTCAGGGCTTCGTTTCTTGCATGGCTGACTCCACTATGCTCTCCTTTTAAATAAACTACTGTTTTATTGAATTGACCTATCTCGGCTTCTGTTCCGTCGGTTGAACCATCGTCGTAGATTATGATTTCATAGTTTTTGTATGTTTGAGCTAAGATGCTCCTTAAAGCCCTGATAAGCAGCTTTTTTCTGTTGTATGTTGGTATAATTATGCTTACTTTACTCATTTCTATTTTTCTTGAATTTTAAAGATTTTAAGTAGTTTTTAGCAATTCTCAGATAAACGCCATCCAGTAGCTTTGGCAAGGGGGGCGGGGTGTAGGATAAACCAAATCTATACAGGGCTTTAGGTGTGAATTTTAACCTTAATGATTTCAAAAAATACTCACGAGCCTCTTTTCTTTTTCCTTCGTGCAGTAAAAATGTTGCATATTTTAAGTAGATTCTTGATGCACCCTTTTTTAGGTTATGGGCGATGATTTCATATTCCTCTTTGCTTAAGGAAGAGATAAACTTATCCATAACCCTACAGTCGTTTACTGCTGTTTTCATTGGGATTCCAACATGGACATCCACCCTTTTGTATGCTAATTTTTTGTCTATATAAGCGAAATTGCCAAATTTTAGCATTCTCAACCATAAGTCCCAATCTTCAGCGGACGATAAATTTTCATCGAATAGTCCAGCTTTAATTACAACATCTTTTTTTGCCACTACTGTGCTTGGGTCTATGAAACTGCCCCGAACCATCCAGTTTAAATCCACTATTTCTGGAATTCTATTATTTTTGTACCCACTTTCCAAAAGTCCATTTTCGTAAACCTTGTAGTAGTTTGTAAAAACAGCAACCACATCTCCTTTTTTTATTCTATTAACTGTGTATTCTAAAAATTTTTCATCCCACCAGTCGTCATCATCCAAAAAGGCTATATATTTACACTTTGCCTCTTTTATGGCTATATTTCTACTACAGGATACCCCGCAGTGCTTATGCTTAAGGACTGCTACTTCTGGAAATTTATCTTTAATTAAATCTGTTGTATTGTTTTTTGAACCATCATCCGAGACTATTATTTCAAAATCCTTAAAACTTTGAGCTCTTACACTCTCCAAGGCTTTTAGGATATAGCTTCCTTTGTTGTATGTAGGGATAATTACGCTTACGCACTCATCCATTGATTAACTCAAGTAGTCTTTCAATAATCTTTTCTAAAGCTAATTTATTTAAAATAAACTCTCTGCCGTTTTTGAAAAATAGTGCAGGATTTTTCAAAATGCGATTTATACCCTTAGATATGCTAATGGCGTCTGTTTCAGTTATTATTAAATCCCTTCCGTCTTTGGCTATCTCACTAATTCCCGTTGCATCTGTTGCTACTGTGGGTATGCCACACGCCATTGCCTCTACCACAACATTATCAAAGCCACCCTTTTGAGATGGAACTACGCAGATGTTGAATAGGTTGTATATTTCAGATGTAGCCTCAAGAGCACCCAGAAAGATGACCTTTTCAGCCACACCCAACTTTTTTGTAAGTCCTATAAGTTGCTCTTTTTGTGATCCATCCCCTACAAGCAAAAGTTTTGCATTTACACCATTCTTTGCAAAGGCCTCAATTAGAACATCAGCCCCCTTTGGATTGTAAAACCTGACCACAGAACCTATTAGAAGTTCATTGCTTTTAAAACCAAACTTACTTCTAATTTTGTATTTTTCTTCTTCTGAGAATGGTCTAAATTCCTCTGTGTCTATGGGATTGTACAGAATAGCTATTTTACTCCCTGTTTTAGGGAGCACTCTAACAACATTTTTCTTTACACTTTCTGAGTTTGCTATGTACAGCTTGCTTTTTTTAACAAAATGCTCCATAAAGATTTTTCTGTGCCACTTTTTCTCCCACTTCCAAACTGTACTGCCAATAAATGTATAGATGGGAATGTTTTTTCCAAGAAGTGCCATTTTTGTTGTATAATCTGCAAGGAATTCAAATGTAAATAGTGTATCAGGGTTTATGGAGTTTATGAGCTTTCGTAATTTTAAAAACACATCGATCCTGAACGATTTTAAAGCTTTGTTTCCCTCATGCGTCAAAGGATAGACTTTAATTCCCTCGCTTTGAGCTTTAGAAACCATATTTTCTTCGGGTTTCATAATGGAGATTATAGATACTTCAAGCCCCTTATTTTTCAACCCCTTTGCCAGCCTGAAAGCCCTTCTCTCTGGGCCTCCAAAAAATCCAAGCATATCTAAAACGAATAGGATTTTCTTTACCCGTGCCATAATCTATAAAGTGTTGCAAGAGTTGTGTATCTGTTTAGAGTTAATTTCCTTGTAAAACTTGTTTTCTTATTTGGAGCTTTTACTCTTCCAATTCTGCAGAAATTGCCCCCAAAAAATGCCCTTTTTTCTGTTGTGAAACAAAACTCAAAACCCAAATTCTTTGCTATCTCCAAAGATGTTTCTGAAAACTCTCCCCAAGGCCATGAGAGAAAGTGTACATCAACACTTAGTTGTTTCTCAATAAGCTCTTTTGAGGTTTTTAAGTCCCTTTCAACCTTTCTCTTAAATTCATAATCGCTTTCAAAGTAGCCTTTCTGTTCCAGTAGATTGGCTTGCTCTAATGTCTCTTTTTCATCTTTACAGTTTTTGTATATTTCTCTTACCCTGTATAGAAACTCTGGTGATGGATAGAATCTTTTTTTTGAAAGTTCACTTGCCATTTCAAATATGGGAAACCCCTGTTGGGGTTTTTCTCCCACTGCATATTCATAACTCCAGTGAGCCGAACCTTCATTTTTCCATATTCCTATAACTTTATCACTTACGAACACCTTTTTATGATTATGGGAGTGAGACCCAATTGAAAAAGTTCCTATCTTTTTTAAAGTTCTTAACTCGTTTGAGCTCAAAAACTCTCTGTCCGTTTTGTATATCTTGCTTTCGTCTTTTGCTGGAATAAATGGTTTTTGAAAGGTTCTAGATTTTTTCTCTAATACCTTTGATGTAATTACAAATAGAAGGGCTTTTATTTTAAGGCTTTCAAGTATTGGTGAAGCGTAGGTGTAGTTATCCATGAAGCCATCGTCAAATGTCAGCATAACAGATGGTCTTTTTAATTTTATACCCTTTCTTAAATCAAAAAGAGCTTCTGGTGGGACGATATCAAACCGTTTTTTTAGGAAAGCAAGCTGCCACTCGAAGGTATCAACATCTATATCGTAACCTTTGAATGGCAGTATCCTGTGGTAGTAGAGAACTGTTAACGGTTTCAATATTCCATTCTTGCTGCAGTTAGCCTATCAACTTCCATGATTCCTTTTATAAACCTGTAGAAGAAGCTTGCAGGCAGTCCAATCACAGATATTATGTAGTTTTCATCCTTGCCGAACCCCACAATTCTTCCTTTAACATCTCCCGAAGTCCAGATCATCTTTACCCTGTTACCTTTGAGTTTGAACAGTTTTATGTTGTATCCCTGGTAGTGGGGTGTGTTAATTGTTATGTTGTGTGACATGTAATTTCTTATCGCCAAAATCTCAAAGCCGCTTTTTGTTTTTATCAGTTTTATGCTTTTTGGTATGTAAACAATACTATATTTGTCAAGAGGTGTTTGCGTTCCCGCAGACCTTGTGTTCATAGTAATTGGCTTAGTGTACCTCTCGATGGGTCTTTCGCCCCCTCCAAATATATAAGGAGAGCGATATACTACTTTGTCCTCTGTTGTGTTGTAAATAACAAGGTATTTGGAGCGGTTCACGAATATTATGTTGTCTTGAGCCTCGCAAATGTCATAGATACTGTCAGCAGAAATCGGTAGAGAGAGCTTCGAGATTTTCATTGTTTTTATATCAAGCTTGTAGATGTTTCCGTAAAATGGTTCAGCAACACTTGCTTTTTGGGCTATCAAAATTGGGTTGTTTGAATATCTATTCAGGAACTTTATGTGGTATGGAATACCTTTTTTGATTATATGAAACTTTTTATCTTTTATGTATCCTATACATGAAGACAGTTGACCATACCTGTTGAAGTTGGATATGGCGATTATGTATTTACCGTCGATTTTTGCAGAATCTATATTGATTATGTTGTAACCGTAGGAAAAGCTGAACAACTTGTCGAATGAATCTATATCAAATCTATAAGCTTTAACCTTCGAGCCCTGTGCCACAAGTATTATGTTGCCGTTTTTGTTATCAATCTTTCCTGAGAAAAACGCTGTTGTTCCGTATCCTATATTTTTGTAAAGGACAACCTTATACGATGGTGAGGACATATCCAAATTGGTATAAGGGCTGTAAAGACCGAATCTACTAAGTATAGTTTCCCAGAAGGTGAGCTTAGGTCTCAACCTTAAATTTGATGCTACAAGATTTGTTGGTGGAATATTCGTTTCTGTGTGCTGATTTAAAACGATTTGAGTTTTCTTTCCTATCGGTAAGGTGTTTTTTGCAATATCAGTTCCAGAATACCCATTTATCAATCTGTATCTCAACTTTTCATGTTTTATTGTTGATACAAGGAGTATTAGGTCTGCATCTATAACATTAGCTAACTCTTTAATCGCTTTCTTCTCATAAAGTGTATTAATTCTGTGTTTGACGAGTGCAATTTGTATTGTATCTGGATTGATTACGAAGAACTTTCCAGTTCTGTTTAAGGCATCTTTAAGCTGGGAATAGATATAGGGATTTCTTGTTATTATTGCGATTCTGTATGTTGATTTTCCAGCAATCCACCTGTCCCCCACCCTTGGTGTTCCCAAGTTTTCCTTTTCTCCAGTGGGGATTATGCCAAGTCCTAAAAAGTATTTTCTTATTCTTTCAACACCCTGCGTCAATACCGCAGTAGATTTATCATCGTAAACCTTTTTAACAGTGGCAAAGGCTATACCTTTTTTAAGCTCCACAGGTTTGTTTGAGTTTAATGGGATAAAGCTCCCCATGTTCCTATAGATATATACAAAGTAGTTTTTGAACATGCCCTGACGGGAGCCTTTATTCAAAATGACACTCTTTCCTTTAACACCTATCACCTTGCCTTTTATGATTTTAAGCTTTGGTACTATCTGCTTTACAACATTATCAAATACTGTTGCTTTAGCTGACGATATGGAAAAAAAGAAAATGGCAAGAAAGCTCGCAAGTATAAGTGGTTTTTTCATACTACACACCTTTTAGCTGTTCTATAATGGCTTTTGTTTTGTTGTATAATTTGACCGCCTCTTCAAACTCTGCTCTCTTCTCTTCTATTAGTTCTTTAGGCGCCCTTTCCAAAAACGCATCGTTATTTAACTTGCTGTTTAGGAAGGCTATAGATTTTTCCTGCTTTTTTAGGAGTTTAGTCAACCTTTTTATCTCTTTGTCCACATCTATATTTCCCTCAACGGGAAGGTATATGTCCCCATAAACAGTCGATTGTATCACGCACCTTTCTAAGGGTTTTGTTGCTATATTTAAACTATCCACGCCGGCGAGGGCGTAAATATAGTTTTTGAAATTGACAATTATAGATTGTGTGTTTTCATCCTCAGTTCTTATGAAAACATCAATCTTCTTTGATGGAGGTATGTTGTATTCGCTTCTTAGGTTTCGTATTGCCTTTATAATGTCGATAACCGTCTCCATTGCAAGCTCTAATTCTTCCAGTATATCTGACTCCCTGAATTTCGGATATTCGGCAATCATAATTGATTCGCCATTTTTATTTGGTAGTTTCTGCCAGAGTTCCTCGGTTATGAACGGTATAAATGGGTGTAGAAGCCTCAAAATGGTCTCGAATACATCAAGGAGTGTGTATTTTATAGAGTATGAGAACTCATCGTCCATGTGAACCTTACTCATCTCTATGTAGTAATCGCAGAACTCATGCCAGGTAAACTGGTATATGGCGTTTGCTGCTTCATTAAACTTATACTGCTCCAGAGAGCTCTCTATTTTCTTTATAGTTTTTGCCAATCTCGATTTTATCCAGAGAGATGCCTGTGAAAGCCTCTTTGGTTTTTCAGTGAAATTTCCATCCTTTGTGTTCAAATATATATACCTGTATGCGTTCCAGATTTTGTTCATAAACCTTTTATAGCCCTCAATTTTGTCTTCTGAAAGTTTTATATCCCTTCCCTGGGCAGCGAGTATTGCAAGTGTAAACCTCAATGAGTCTGCGCCGTATTTTTCTACAACCTCCAGCGGGTCTATTACATTTCCCTTGGTTTTGCTCATCTTCTGTCCATATTGGTCTCTTACGAGGGCATGGATATAAACATCCCTAAACGGTACATCTTTCATAAAGTGCAGTCCCATCATCATCATTCGTGCTACCCAGAAGAAGATAATGTCAAAGCCGGTAACAAGAAGGCTTGTTGGGTAGAATCTTCTTAAATCCTCAGTATCGTCAGGCCATCCAAGTGTGGACATAGGCCAGAGAGCCGATGAAAACCAGGTATCAAGGACATCCTCTTCCTGTTTTATATTTTTGCTTCCACAATGCTCGCAAGTTTCAGGTGTTTCTAAAGATACCGTGTATTTGCCACAATCTTTACACTCCCAGACAGGTATTCTGTGTCCCCACCATAGCTGTCTCGATATACACCAGTCTCTAATGTTGTACATCCATTCAAAGTATGTTTTCTCCCAGTTTTTTGGTATAAACCGCGTTTTACCCTCTTTAACAGCCTCGATAGCGGGTTGGGCAAGGGGTTCTGTTTTCACAAACCACTGTTCTGAAACATACGGCTCTATCGTTGTTTTACACCTATAGCAGTGCCCCACGGCGTGTTTATGTTGTATTACATTTTTCATAAAGCCTTTACTTTCAAGCTCTTTAACAAGTTTTGCCCTGCATTCAAACCTGTCCATGCCCTTGTAATGCAAAGCCTCCTCTGTCATTCTGCCGTAATCGTCTATTGCTACGACAAGCTCTAAATTGTGTCTTCTTCCCACCTCAAAGTCGTTTGGGTCGTGTGCTGGCGTTATCTTTACAACGCCCGTTCCAAACTCCATATCCACATATTCATCGGCAATCACAGGAATTGGCTTGTTTTTTATGGGCAGAATTACTTTTTTCCCTATAACATCTTTATACCTTTCATCTTTTGGGTTGACAGCAACTGCCGTGTCTCCGAACATGGTTTCGGGTCGTGTTGTTGCAACCAAAAGTCCACCTTCACCCTCTTCAAAGGGGTATTCTATGAAATACAGCTTTCCCTCTTCCTCTTTATACTCCACCTCAAGGTCACTCAGGGCTGTATGGCATCGTGGGCACCAGTTGATTATGTATTTGTCTTTGTATATTAGGCCCTCTTTGTATAGCTCAACAAACACCTTTCTTACTGCTCTTGATAGCTGTTCATCCATGGTGAATCTTAGCCTCGACCAATCACAGCTCAAACCAAGTCTCTTTATCTGCTGGATTATTCTGTTTCCGTATTTTTCTTTCCACTCCCATACCTTCTCTACAAACTTTTCTCTGCCGAGTTCTTCTTTTTTTATTCCCTTGCTTGCCAGATCTTTCTCAACCATGTTCTGTGTGGCAATTCCTGCATGGTCTGTCCCGGGAACCCAGAGAACATTGTATCCCTTCATCCTTTTGTATCTAACAACTATATCTTGAAGGGTTCCGTTTAAAGCATGCCCTATGTGCAAGGCACCTGTAACATTCGGTGGTGGAATGACTATGCTAAAATTTTCCCTGTCGGGGTTATCGTTGGGTTTAAAATAACCTTTGTTCTCCCAAAATTCATACCATTTTGTCTCAAACTCCGGTGAATATTTAGTCTGCTCCATTTTTTACTCCCCACTGGTATTGTCATATATAAGATTTTTGCCATAGCTAAAAGCCGATTGGTTGATTGTTCTCAACTTCTCAGGCAGAATAAGGTCTATTGCATCATGGAAGTATTTTTCATCTATTTCGAGAAAGTTTGATAAAACTCCAAGCATAATGGTATTTGAGAGCCTTGGGTTGCCCAATTTCTCCGAATCCACTAAAAACTTCCTTTTTACAAGGGTTTTTGTTTGAACCTGCTCAACCATGTTATCAATTCTATCTTCATCTATTGTCTGGCCGATTATCGGGACGATTCTGTCATTAACCACCACTACAGAGCCTCTGTTTAAATACCTGACCCACCTCAACATCTCTATCTTCTCTGTGGCAAGCATATACTTAACACTTCCCAGTTTGTCTGTAGGCGAGTACACCTTATCTCCAAATCTTACAGAGGCGCTGACTGAACCTCCCCTCTGGCTCATGCCGTGTATCTCGCTTTTTTTTACATCGTACCCTGCAAGCATACACGCCTGTGCTACAATGTTTGAAGCTGTAATTATACCATCTCCGCCGACCCCCACAAATAGAACGCTCACTATGTTCATTTTTCCTCCTTGTGGACAATAGCTCCTTCCACGGGGCATACATTTTTACAAACCTCACAACCTGTACATAGGAACTCGTCTATAATGGCTTTATTGTTTTTAAAGTCAATTGCAGGACATGCGATTCTCAAGCACCTTTTGCAGCCTACACATTTGTCAGGTATGACAACAAGCGGTCTGTCTTTAATTCTTTTCGGTGCAAGTACGCACGGCCTTGTAGGTATTATAACACTCAGGGCATCTGTGTCTATCTCCCTGTTTATAAGCTCTTTTGTAGCTTTGTAATCGTATTGGTCAATCTCAAAAACCCTTTCAATGCCTATGGCTTTTGCAAGCTCGTAAATTCTTATAGGATTAACCTCTTCCCCTTTAAGTGTGAATCCACTTCCGGGGTCTGGTTGACCGCCTGTCATTGCTGTTATTCTATTGTCGAGTATTATAACTGTTAAATTTGCCCCGTTTATCCGGGCATCAATTAGCGGTTGGATGCCCGTGTGGAAGAAGGTTGAATCTCCTATAATTGCAACAACTTTATCCTCTTTTTGAACCTTGGAAGCTCCAACACCCATGGATATGCTTGCTCCCATACATACAGTTGTGTGCATGGCACTCAACGGCGGAAGACATCCCAGAGTATAGCAACCTATATCTCCAGTAATGAAGACATCCTTTCTTGAGTGGAGTATGTCAAAAATAGGCCTGTGTGGACAACCGGGGCAGAGTGCAGGTGGTCTTTTTGGTAGCTCAAACCCATCGAAGTAAACTGTTGTTGCCCTCTCCCTTATAACACCTGCTTTTTTCAACCCCTCTTCAACTATATCGAGGTTAAACTCCCCGTTTTCAGGAAAGTACTTTTTACCCTCAACTTCTATACCTGCTATTTTAAGCTCCTCTTCCATAAAAGGTTCAAGCTCTTCAACAACGATAACCCTGTTCAAATCTTTTGCAAACTCTCTAATCTTATCGCCAGGCATGGGGTAGCTGAAACCCACTTTAAATATGTTAGCATCGGGTATAAGCTCTTTCACATAGTTGTAAGCCATGCTTGATGTTACTATTCCAAAATCTGTCTTTCCCTTTTCCAGTTTGTTTATCGGGGTTTGATTGCTAAACTCTTTTAATTTTGCAAGTCTATCTATGACAACTCTGTGTCTCTCTATAGCATTTGCAGGTATCATTACATACTTTTTGAAATCTTTAGCAAGTGAAAGCTCCTTTTCGTTGTCAAGGGTGCGAGGATCAAACTGAACAACACCTAAGGAGTGGGAGATTCTTGTGGTTGACCTTAAAATCACAGGGGTGTCAAACTTTTCACTAACCACAAACGCATACTGCATAAACGCCATTGCCTCGTAAGGGTCTGATGGCTCAATGAGTGGTACCTTGGCAAACTTTGCATATCTTCTGTTATCCTGCTCATTCTGGGATGAGTGCATTCCTGGATCATCGGCTGAAACAACCACAAACCCTGCGTTCACACCTGTATAAGATGCTGTCATCAAAGGATCTGCGGCTACATTTAGACCCACATGTTTCATGGTTGCAAAGCTTCTAACCCCAGCAATGGAAGCACCAAGAGCAGCCTCAAGGCCAGCTTTTTCGTTTGGTGCCCACTGGGCTATAACATTGGGATAGTTTTTAAAGTGCTCCAGTATCTCGCTGGAAGGTGTTCCGGGATAGCCACTTGCAAACCTTGCATTTCCTTTATAGGCACCTATCGATATTGCCTGATTTCCACTCAATATTTTTTTGATTATTTTAAGTCCCACAGCTCTCTCCTCTAAAATGAGATTTTAATTGTTGTTTTCATGTTTCCCCGTGGTGCAAAATCCCCTACAACTTCTAAATGCTTCGGTTTTAAGGTTTCCTTAAGTGCGTTGAATATTTCGTTTGTTGCATCTTCGTGAGATATATACCTTTCTCTGTATTTATTTAGAAAGAGTTTCAATGATTTAAGCTCGATTACATATTTATCTGGGATGTATTTTATTTTTATTGTGGCAAAGTCTGGATAACCACTTCTTGGGCATTTGCATGTAAACTCTGGAAACTCTATGTTGATTTCGTAGTCGTTCTCTGGGTGGTTGTTTGGCCAGGGTTCAAGTTTTGCTTCTTCTATAGCTTTTTCACCGTACTTCATCTTTCACCTCATTAAAAAACTTAAACCTATTTTTAGCATAAAGGCTGTTTAATTACAAGGTTTAGACATCCCAGTCCAATGCTCTGTAGGATATTGCCTCTTTTATGTGTTTTGGTTTTATTGTTTCCTCTTTCTCTATGTCTGCTATTGTTCTTGCTATTTTCAAGATTTTTGAATAGCTGCGAGCTGAAAATCCAAACCTGTCCACAGCAATTTTTAGGATTTTATGCGAATCCTCCGTTAAAGAGCAGTACATTTTAAGGTGATTTTCTCCCATTTGGGAGTTGTAGTTTATATTGTCATTCTTGAATCTCTCCCTTTGAATCTCAATTGTTGATTGGACAAGCTCTTTCATGCTTTCTGAGTCCATATCTATTTCATTTGAGGAAAGTTTTTCATAGTCAACCTCTGGTATATTTATTTGTATGTCGATTCTATCAAGAATGGGCCCTGAGATTTTGCTTCTATACTTCTTTATCTGCTGGATTGTGCATGTGCACTCCCTTCTTCTTGAACCGTAGTATCCGCAGGGGCAGGGATTGGCTGCTGCAACAAGGAGAAAACGGGCGGGATATGTAACTTTTGCGTTTGCCCTTGATATCGTTATAACGCCGTCTTCCATGGGCTGTCTCAGTGATTCTATTACATTTCTTTTGAATTCTGGAAACTCATCCAGGAATAGAACGCCGTTGTGTGCAAGTGTAATTTCTCCGGGCATGGCATTTGCACCGCCTCCGATTAGACTTACATCACTGCTACCCGAATGGGGAGCCCTGTATGGCCTGGTCGTTATGATTGGCTGCTCCTGATTTAACAAACCACAAACGCTGTATATTTTTGTTGTCTCGAGGATTTCCTCCTTGGTCATATCTGGAAGTATCGTAGGTATTCTTTTTGCTATCATACTTTTCCCCACACCGGGGGAGCCAACCATTAGAAGGTTGTGGAACCCAGATGCGGCTATTACCACAGCCCTTTTAACCTTAAATTGTCCTTTGACATCTGCAAAATCAAGTTCTGAGCCATTTTTTGAGAGTAGTAGCTCTTCCAATTCTACGGTTTCAGGTTTGGCTTCTAACCTACCTTCTAAAAAAGATAAAACCTCCAAAAAGGAGCTAAATCCGAATACCTCTGCTCCTGTTAGTGAAGCCTCTTTTAGATTATCTTTGCTTACAACGAGTTTATGATTTATCTTTCTTGCTAAAATACCCATAGGGAAGATGCCTTTAATTGGTTTTAGTTTCCCGTCCAATGAGAGTTCTGATGAGAAAATAAATCCATCCGTATTAAAATCCACGCCAAGGGACAGAGAAGCAAGCCCAATCGCTATGGGCAGGTCGAATCCAGAGCCGGTTTTTTTAATTTCAGCAGGGGCAAGGCTTATTGTTATCTTTTTGGGCGGTAGTTTTATCCCGCTATTGGAAAGGGAGTGAATTGCCCTGTCTTTGCTTTCCTTTGCCGCTCCCTGTGCAAGCCCTATTATATTGATCGATGGGATGCCCCGTGTTGCGTCTACCTCTATGTCTATCTCAACTGCCTCTATGCCTTCTAAGGCAGCACTTTTAACCCTTTTGAACATCTATTTCACTGTGATTTTCACTTCTGGAGAGGGTGGTGATTCCTGACCAAACTTATCCACTGATTTGACATAGTAATAATATGTTGTATTTGGAGCAACAGAGTTATCTGTGTAGTATGTGTTTTTTGTTGTAGCTATTTTCTTTGTGAATATCAGGAAGTGTTTTCTAAAGACTTCATATTCAACTGTATCAGGAGAACCCTTAGTCCAGCTCAGGATAACAGCTTTACCAATCTGTTTGACAGATATCCCGGTGGGTGGCTTTGGAAGGGGTTTGGTTTTGAATGCGTATGTTTTTGAGGGTTTGCTCTCAAGTCCATCCTTATCAACAGCCGTCACATAGTAGTAGTATGTTTTACCAGGCTCAAGACCTTTGTCTGTGAACTGAAGTTTACTTGATGGCACCTCTCCAACCATAGACATGGAGTTTGGTGTATCCCCTCTGTAAATCCTATATTTAACCACATCGGCTGTAAGGCTTGGAAACCAGTATATGGTCAACTGCCCTGCCCCTGTGGGTCTTGCCGATAGGTTTCTTGGTGGCATAGGTTTATATTTGGTTGTTGCTTTAGCAACAGCTAAGATTTCTCCTTCAACCCCTTTGAAGTTTACAGAGACCACGGAGTAGTAGTATGTTGTGCCGTCTTTTAAACCTTTGTCTATGTAGATGGTGTTAACATAACCATTAACTCTGCCTATCTTTTTGAACGGTCCTTTGGGGTTTGTTGCCCTGTAAATATTGTATGCTACAACCGTATGGTCTTTTGGGGGTTGCCATCTAATAACAACCATTCGTGGTAGCCCGCTTGTTGCACTTATATGGGTCGGTGAGAGAGGTGGAGGAAGTGTCTTTCCCACTACAAAGTGGCTTGCAGGTCCTACGCCATTTGCTGAATAGACGGCGATTTTGTAGAAGTACTCTGTATTGTCCTGCAAATGTTTAAATAAACCCCCTGTATCCACATATTTGGTCGTTAATCTACCCGAAAGCTTTGCTATCTCTTTATAGGGACCGTCTGGTTTTGGAGCTCTATAGATAATATATCCTTCAACACGCGGGTCTAACACAGCGTTCCAGCTCAGCCCAACCTCTCTTATCCCGCCCTTTGCTGTAAGTCCCTGAACTTGAGGAAGGGTTGGTATTACCTTGGTTGTTTTGTTGATGGCGCAGGAGCTTACGAATAGAAGTAAAACTAACAAAAGGGCTAATTTTTTCATTTCAACCTCCAGTTATTATTTTTTTCATGTCTTCAGGCAATTTTGAGTAGAAACACAGCCTCTCGCCTGTTGATGGGTGGCTAAAGCAGAGCTTGAATGCGTGCAGAGCCTGTCTTTCTATTATGTTTGTTTGCTTTCCATACACTCTATCCCCCAAAAGTGGGCAGCCAATAGCTTTCATATGCACCCTGATCTGATGTGTTCTTCCTGTAAACAATTTAAACATAACCACATCGTAGTTTTCAAGTTTTTTTAAAACCTTGTATTGTGTTATAGCATTTTTTCCGTTTTTTGTTGTTGTAAAGAGTTTCCTGTTTTTGGTGTGTCTGCCTATGGGTTGTTCTATTTTACCATCTGTTTCTTTCAAATGACATGCGGTTATACCTATGTAAACCCTGTCTATAGAGTGCTCAAAGAACTGTTTGGCCAATTCAAAATGGGCTCTGTCATTTTTTGCAACGACTATAACTCCACTTGTGTCTTTGTCTATTCTGTGTACAACGCCAGGTCTCAGTGGAGACCCTATATTTGACAATTGTATACCCCTGAAAAACAGTGCAGCCACCACGCTTTTTTCTTCATGTCCAGCTCCAGGATGGACAACAAGACCGTACGGTTTATCTAAAACAACCACATCGTTGTCTTCGTAAAGTATTTTTATGGGCGCATCCGAGGATTTTAAATTCAGCTCTTTTGGTGGTGGTATGACGATTTTTATGATGTCATTTTCCTTTATTTTGTAGCTTTTGCTTATTGTCTTACCACAAACCGTTATTAAACCCTCTTTTATGTAGTTCTGGATTTGGTTTCTCGGGATTTCTAAAATTTCAGAAATTACCTTGTCTATCCTTTTGTTTAGGTATGCCCCATCAATTTTATCAATTGTTATTTCAGACATCAGTTTATGGCATTTTCGTAAAGTTGCTGTATTGTGGGTTGTGTATTTTGTAGGTCTTTTGGGCTTTCAGGTTTTCTGTTTAGCATTTTCAGTATCTCTGGTGTTATGCCTTGAGGAATGGGAAATGTTTTTATTGGTCTATCCTTCAAAGCCTGAGACATAAACCTTATCCAGATAGGTAGAGCTGCCCTTGCCCCTGTTGCTCCCCTAAATATCATTCTGTTGTCGTCGTAGCCAACCCAAACACCGCAGACAAGGTCGGGCGAATAGCCTATAAACCACGCATCCCTGTAGTTGTTGGTTGTGCCCGTTTTTCCTGCTAAGGGTCTTTTAATAACTCGGGCTGCACGGCCAGTTCCATAAAGTATAACATTTTTTAGCATTCCCGTAAGGATATAGCCGTCCACAGAGTCGAAAACCCTTTTGAGCTCAGGTTTAGTCTGGTATATTACCTTTCCATATTTATTCACTATTTTTGTTATGAAAATGGGTTTTGGAAGAAGACCGTAGTTATCAAAGGATGCATAAGCTCTAACCATCTCTATGGGTTTGACGCTTAAAGAGCCCAGTGCAATGGATAGGTTGTGTGGTATTTTCTCCTTTATGCCGAGCTGGTGTGCCATCCTTATAACATTCCCAATCCCCACAGCATTCAACAGGTTTATGGTTGCTACATTGACCGAGTGAACCAGGGCATACATCAGTGTTACCGTGCCGTGGAATACCCTTTCGTAGTTTTGTGGTCTCCACTCTTTGCCATTAAATCGAAACACTATTGGTCTATCTGCTATTGTGTCATCTGGAAGGTATCCTTCAGTTAGTGCCGTTAGATATATTATAGGCTTAAAAGCGCTACCTGGCTGTCTTTCTGCCTGTAAAGCCCTATTAAACTGGCTTTTTGCATAGTCAAAACCACCAACAAGTGCTTCCACATATCCGTTTTTCGGGTTCATTGCGATAAGGGCTGATTGCAGACCATCGTATTTTTTCTTAATGGAGAGTATGCCCGTTTTAACGGCTATAAATGCGTACCTCTGTAGCTTTGAATTAAGTGTTGTGTAAACCTTTAATCCACTTTTGTAAACCACCTCTTCCCCAAAGTGGTTTATCAGCCATGTCCTTATGTAGTCTGTAAAGTAGGGTGCTATTATAAGTCCAAACAGGTTTTTTGAAGGTTTTTTTAGATAAATCTTTGCGTTCATTGCCTGTTGAAACTGTTTTAGATTTATAAAGTGGTTTTCATACATCCTTTTCAGCACATAAATGGTTCTTTTCCTTGCCCTCTGTGGGTGTTTGTAGGGGTTATAATAACTTGGTGCTGCAACAAGACCAGCTAATAGTGCACTCTGGGCTATGGTTAAATCTTTTGCGTGTGTGTCAAAGTATGTCCTCGCTGCTGCCTCTACACCCCATGCGCCGTCTCCAAAATATACGGTATTCAGGTAGAGCTCTAAGATTTTATCTTTGGATAGTTCTTTTTCCAACCTGTAAGCCAGTATTATCTCTTTTAGTTTCCTTTTTATCGTTCTCGAGGGGGTGAGATAGATATTTTTTACAAGCTGTTGCGTTATTGTGCTTCCACCCTGAACTATTTTACCTTTTACTATGTCAACAAACAGAGCTCTTGCAATTCCAACTAAATCTATTGCACCATGCTCGTAGAAGCGGGCATCCTCTGCTGCAAGGATTGCATACCTCATCCACGGGGATATCTGTGATAGCCTTACAGGGATTCTATTCTGCAGACCAAATTTGGCTATCAATTTACCGTCCGCTGAGTAAACTTTTGTTGGCAGCGGTAACATTTTCACATTCACGATCTTGTTAAAGTCTCCCCTGACGCTAAAGTAGATTGAGCCCAAATATAGGGCTAAAGCTATGAAGCCTAAAAATAACAACATAGTTAATGTGTATAAGAAGAATTTTACAACGGATTTTAAGAAAGATTTCATTTTAACAGAATTTTATAACTTAAAAAGACATCGGTGTTGAGCCATGCAAGGTTGTTTTCCTTTTTAAGGATGATTTTCAGATAGTATTTTATTCCTGTTAGGCTACCCTTATTTGCCTGAATAATGGCTTTACCAACATAGGCGTTGTAAAAAGTAGAGCCCTTAAGAATAGATTTTGTAAAGAAGTTGTCTGCTATATCTGGATATCCTGCAATTAGGTATGCCATTCCTAACTTATAGTAATCCAAAGATGTATAAATCTTAATGTTGTACAAAGCTTTGTAAGCTTTGTTGGGCTTTCCAGACATAAGGTACATTGTAGCCATAACCCTTTTTAAGAAGTCGTTGCCGTAGCTTTTGTAAAAGTAGTTGCAAATAGTAATCAGGCTTTCAGGGTTCCAGTTTAAGTGTATTGACTTTTCAAATGCCCTCTGTATGTAGAGGTAGTCTATGTCTTCGTTTAGGGCAGCCTCAAAAAGTAGGAATATCTTTTTCTCAAAATCGTTGAGTTTTTTTAATCTTTTTTTGTTAAAGTTTACCCTGTCAATTATGTAATCCGCAAAGATTGTTAGGTCTTTAAGCTTTTTTTGTGCCCCTTCGCTCAAAGATTTAACCCTCTGCGAAAAAGTACTTAAATATTTAATGGCATCCATATGCTTACCCTTAACCTCATCGATTATAAACATGGCAAGATAGGGAAGCGGGAACTGTTGATAGGAATTTATTAGCCGTTCAAATATTAAAGAGGCAAATGGTGTGTCGTGTAATTTCAAACTCAGTATGCCCACATTGTAAAGTAAAAGAGGATTCGCTGGAACCTTATTTAAAGCGGCTTTATAGTAAAGCAAAGCTGTTTTGTATCTACCCTGCAGGTAGAATTTGTTGGCATATTGGCTTAAAAGGACAGCTTCCGAGAAGTGTGCAGCCTGTTCAAACTCCCCTGCGGCTTTGCTGGGCAGTCCTAATTGCTGGTATAGCTGACCGAGTTTTATTTTCGGAACGGCTTTGTTTGGCAAAAGGTTTACGGGGTTTAGATACATATTTAAGATTTCAGATGCCATTATGAAGTTAAAATTTATTCTGTACGCATAGCTTTCTATTGTAAGTGGCGATGTAGCCTCTGGGATTATTTTGAAGTGGTTGAAACAGATGTCGTCTGAGTTTCTGTTCAGGTTTAAAAATTCACTTGCAGCTTTGTATTTTCTGTTTCTGAAAAGAAGGAAAAACGCAAGGTAGTTTTTGCACGGAATCTTTGAGAAATCCATGTAGTACATCTTTGGTATATTTCTCATGGCTGATTTATAGAGTCCGTTCTGTGTGTTTATGAGCGATATGTTGTAAAACACGCCACCCATTGGATATAGCTTAATAGCCTTTTCCATATAGTTTAAAGCTGCTTTTGTATTTTTCTGTTTTAAATAATAGTCTCCAGCAAGGGAGAGAAGCAATGGGGATTCTGGATATTCTGCCAGCATTTCAAAAACCCCTGTTGAGTCTTTTTTGACGATGTAGTTGTAGTAGGTCTCCATGAGT
Organism: Desulfurellaceae bacterium; assembly: GCA_015486965.1. Taxonomy (GTDB): domain Bacteria; phylum Campylobacterota_A; class Desulfurellia; order Desulfurellales; family Hippeaceae; genus Hippea. The sequence continues at coordinate 7,600 of WFQQ01000122.1, read as the reverse complement.
TCTACTTCTTTGTTAGCCAGCTGTTTTGCCTTCAATAGCTCAATCATTCTTTGAGCGTTTTTGTAATCTCCTGTTGCCATATAGATTCTGAATAGGTTTACATAGCCATTTACATAGTTTGGGTTGTTGTGTATGGCAAGTAGCAGGTACTGTTTTGTTTTATCAAAAAGGTACTCTTTAGCTTTTTTGATGTTTCCCATTCTCAGGTAGATGTAGCCAATGCCATAGTACGATATGAATAGGTCTACTGTAGCTCTTTTTAGCTGCTCTAAAGCTTCTCTATACTTCCCTTTTTGTTGAAGCCTTAAGGCGTTTATAAAATGAACATCTACAATTGGGTTGTATACTTGTGGCTTTGCTATTTTTTTCTTTTTTGGCTTTGGTTTGGGTTTTTTAATCTTGTGAGTTATTAAGTGTTTTTTAGGTTTTGGCGGAGGCTTTTTTTTGTGCAGGAGGAGAAAAGCGGAGGCTGCCATTAATATGACAACAATTGCCACCGCTACTCCTATTAAAAGCCAGTTTTTCTTGCCCTTTCCCTTCTTCTCCTGCTCCTCTTCAGTTTCAACCTCAGGTTGCTTAAGCTCTTCTTCAGCTAAAGGCTCTTCCTCTTCTTTTTCTCCCTCTTCTTCGTCCTCAATTACTATAACCTCTTCCTCGAGGTCTTGTTCACTCTCTTTTCTTTCTTCTTCTGCCATACTTAGCTAAGCTTTGAGACAAATTGTTTGAGTCTTTCAATTCCCTCTTCTATCTCCTTCATGCTTGTTGCAAAAGATATTCTAACAAACTCATCTGCTCCAAAAGCAATACCAGGTACTAAAGCCACATGCTCTGTTTCTAAAAGTTTTGTTGCAAAATCCATAGAGTTTTTAATCTCTTCACCATTTATCTTTCTTCCAAAGAACGCTGATATATTGGGGAACACATAGAACGCACCCTTTGGATTGTGGCATGTGATACCTTCTATCTCATTAAGGGCTTTAACTATGTAGGTTCTCCTCTGCTCGAAAGCTACCCTCATTCTCTCGACGCTATCCTGGGGACCTAATAAGGCCTCAATGGCTGCATCCTGGGCTATTGATGTTGGATTTGTTGTGCTTTGTGATTGCAGCTTTGACATTGCAGCTATTACATCCCTATCACCGCAGGTATAACCTATTCTCCATCCAGTCATCGAGTAGGTTTTGCTTACACCATTCACAACTAAAGTTCTTTCTCTTGCATAGTCAGAAAGTGTCGCAATGCTCACAGGTTTGTATCCATCGAACACTATATCTTCGTATATCTCATCTGAAATTATCCATATATCGTGTTTCTCCGCCAGTTTTGCTATTTCTTTTAGCTCATCCTCAGAGTAGGTTGCACCCGTGGGGTTTGATGGGTTGTTAATTATAATCATCTTGGTTTTTTCCGTAATTGCTTTTTCGAGTTCTTCTATTTTTGGTACAAATCCATTTTTCTCTTCCGTCTTTACTATAACAGGTTTTGCACCCACATAGCTGGCTATTGCTTCGTATGTAACCCAGTATGGAGAAGGAATTATTATCTCATCCCCCTCATCCAACATGACAGATGCAATATTGAAAAGTGCGTGTTTCGCACCAACGGATATACACACATTCTCCCTTTTATACTTAAGCCCATTTTTTCTCTTTTCCTTCTCTACCACAGCATCTTTCAGCTCGTTGGTGCCCCCTGCTGGTGTATATTTGGTGTTTCCCTTAACAATGGACTTGATAGCGGCGTATTTAATGTTATCCGGCGTGTCAAAGTCCGGTTCCCCGGCAGCAAAGTTTGTTACACTTACACCCTGACTCCTTAACTCTTTAGCTTTAGCGCTAATCCCGATGGTTAGTGATGGTTGAATTAAGCCAATCCTCTTGCTTAACTTTGGTTTACTCATCTCCCCTCACTCCTTCCAGTTTTTTATACATGGCTTCTATAACAGGTTGAGGAACAAATTTTGAGATATCCCCCCCATTTATGAAAACATCTTTGATTATAGATGAGCTCAAGAAAGAGTACTTTATATAAGGCATTAAATAAACCATTTCTATCTCTTTGTTGAGTCTCCTGTTCATGAATGCCATCTGCATCTCGTACTCAAAGTCACTTACAGCCCTGAGACCCCTTACAATAACCCTTGCCTTCTCCTTTCTTGCAAAATCCACAAGCAATCCTCTGACTCCTTCAACTACAACTCCAGAAAGCCCTTCAACAGATTCTATTGCTTTTTTCGTTAACTCAACCCTTTCTTCAAAGGTGAAAAGCGGAGTTTTACTAGTGTTCACTGCAACTGCGACTATAATTTTGTCGAATATTGTGTTTGCCCGTTTTATAATATCGAGGTGTCCGTTTGTAATTGGGTCAAATGTTCCTGGGACGATAGCGGTAATTTCACTCATCACTAACTCCGTAATAATCTAAAGTGTTTTTACCAAAGGTTCTACTTTTAAACTTTTTAAATGCACCAAACTTATCATCAAGCTTTGTTTTTTTGTCATGCTCTACGCATACAATGGCGTTCCTGTTCACTTTAGTAAAGAATTTTTTTAAGAAACTGTTGGAATCAAATTTGTAAGGTGGGTCTATGTATGCTAAATCCACACTCTTTAGTGAATCGCTTTCTAAAAACCGTTCTGCGTCTGATTTGACTATCTCTACATTTTCAGCCCCTTTTGTATTCTGATTTATGAGGGAGATGCTCTCTTTCGAGTTATCAACAAAGATCACCTTCTTCGCTCCTCGCGATAGAGCCTCCATGCCAAGAGAACCGCTACCTGCAAACAGGTCTAAGAATACGCTACCCTCTATCACTCCTTTAATCGTGTCGAAGAACGATTTTCTTACAATGCTACGGGTGGGTCTCAGTTTGGTATTTTTTTTATAGTGCAACTTTTTGTATTTCAACTTTCCCGCTATTACTCTCACTGCACCTTCTCAATAGGGACAGGTTTTCAACTTTTTCAGGTATCTTAATATACACAAATTCATTTGGATTTCCACAAATTTTTTTGTTCATATTTTCATCAAACAGGGAATTGATGTGAATTTTTATATTTTTAAAGTTTGGTTGTGTAATTTCATACTCTCCAGCCTCTATTTTGTCTCTGACCTGCACTTTTGCAAGTCCATCTTCTGTTTTAACAATTATGCCACAGAATTTACACCTTCTAATGTAGCCCGATGAGGCAAGGTACTGTTTTGGTTTTCCAAGGTAGAAGCCTAAGGAGTACGGTCTGTGGCTAACCTTTTCAAGCTCTTTCATATAGTATTCTATTTTTTCGTTAAATTTGCCACCCGAGAGTATGGTGTCTATTGCATCCCTGTAAACCGCAGTTGTTGTTGCAACATAGTGGATACTTTTCATTCTGCCCTCTATCTTCAGGGATTTGACTCCACTTCTTATAATATCTGGAAGTATGGGTATGGCACAAAGGTCGTAGGAGTTAAATATAAAGCTACCCTCTTTGTGCTCTTCGACTGTTATCGGCTGGTTTGACCTTTTTTCTTCTATAACCTCATATCTCCACCTGCAGCTCTGAGCACAGTCTCCCCTATTTGCACTTCTTCCCGTCATATATGAACTCAAAAAACACCTGCCTGAGTATGCCATGCACATTGCACCGTGGATAAAAGCCTCAAGTTCTAAATCCACTCTTTCTTTAAACTGTTTTATATCTTCAAGAGTCATCTCACGGGCAATTACAACCCTTTTAACATTAAAATTCTTTAAAAGTTGTGCTGCGTATGAGTTTGTAATGTTCGCTTGTGTGCTTATGTGTATGGGTATGTCCGTATTTTTGCTAACTACATTCAAAACCCCGAGGTCAGAAACTATGACGCCGTCAGGTTTGTGTGTGTTTAAGAAATCTATTATCCCGAAGAGCTCTTCAAAGTCTTTATCAAAAAGATAGGCGTTTAGGGTTAGATACAATTTTTTTCCATAGCTGTGAACAAAATTCAGAGCTTCTATATACTGCTCTTTTGTAAGATTTCCAGCTTGAGAGCGCAGGCCAAATTTTTTTAAAGCACAATAGACAGCATCGGCTCCATATAAGCAGGCAAACTTTATTTTTTCCAAATTGCCACCAGGGCTTAATAGCTCAACCACGGCTATAAATTTACCAGTTTATTTAGTTTTATACAAGTTGTTATCCTGTTTTACACCGTAGTAATGAAGGGTAAATTCCATTAATTTGGCAAAAAGAGGGGCTGCCACCTGTCCACCGTATATTCCGCCCTTTTTTGGGTTCACTATAGAGACAACCACTACAAATCTCGGTTTAGAATAGGGAGCAAACCCGGCGAAACTTGCCACATACTCTTTTTGATACTTACCTTTAACTGCTATCTGTGCTGTTCCTGTTTTTCCTGCAACTTCATAATCTTTCAATGCGGCTCTCTTTCCAGTTCCCTTTAAAACGACCTCTCTCAGTATCTTTCTAACCTTTTCGACAGTGCTCGGTTTCAGGATTCTTACACTTTTGGGTTTGTATCTTAAAAGAGTTTTTTTACCATCGGCTATCTTAACTAAAAAGTGTGGTTTTACTCTGTAACCTCCGTTGGCTATTACGCTATACATATCTGCAAGCTGAATCTCGGTTACGGCTATTCCCTGTCCAAACGCCATGGTTGCAAGGTCAATATCTCCAACTCTGAATATATCTTTTACAATTCCACTTGCCTCGGAGATTGTATCTATACCCGTTTTCCTGCCCAGCCCGAATTTGAATAGGTATTTATAAAACACTTTTTTGCCAAGCTTTAAAGCTATTTTAGCACTTCCTATATTGCTTGAATAAACAAAAACCTTGTCAAATGTTAGTGTTTTAAATCTGTGAACATCGTGGATTATTTTATTTTTTAGTTTCCATCTTCCATTCTCACAATATATACGCTCATTTCCTTTGAAAATTCCACTATCCAGAGCTGCCGCCATAGTTAAAAGTTTAAAAACACTGCCCGGTTCAAATACATCGCTTACAGCCCTGTTTTTTATATAGAAGTATGAATATTTCCAGTACTTGTTGTTATCGTAGTAAGGGTATGAATCCATTGCTATTACTCTGCCGTTTGTAGGGTTCATTATTATAGCCATGCCAAAGTCTGCCTCATGCTCTTTTGTGCACCTTTCAAGCTCCACATGGAGGAAATCTTGAATATCTTGATTAATGGATGTTATGATATCGTTGCCGTTTTTTGGCATTATTGGCTTTCTCATTTTGAAGGCGTCGTATGTTGTCTTCTCTTTGACCTCTTGAGCCATGAGGTATCTGTTATAGAAATTCTCAAGCCCTTCAGCGCCCTTTCCATCTTTGTAGCAAAACCCTACAATGTGTGATGAATTCTCTCCGTCGGGATAGTATCTTTTAAAATCTTCAATAAACCCAAATGCAGGAATGAAGTTTCTGCTTTGACTCAATTGGTTGTACTGTGACAAGGTTAAATTGTGTTTTAGAATTAGAAATCTACTGTTTTTATGAGTTTTTATTTTCTCCATTATGTAATACTCACCCAACCCAGCTATTTTTTTTACATCTTCAAAAAACATTTTCTCTTTTAGTTTAAAATAGGTGCTATCTTTATATTTTCTGTTTAGAACTCTAAAATAGTGTGGATCAACAAAAAGATCGTAAGATGGGTAATTTAGGGCTAAAGTCCTACCTTTGCTATCGTAAATTAGACCTCTAAAACCCTTTACTTTAACGGTGTGAATCAAACTCCTTTTTACCAGCTTTTTATAGTGTTCTCTATTTAAAACCTGTATATAAAAATCCTTTACCAAAACAATTATAAAACCAAGGATTATGAGGAATACTAAGGTTTTAAACCTTGTTAGGTTCAATGTTCTATTTTAAAACTATATGGAGATTCAGGTAGAGTTGTTTTTGTTAATATTGCGCTTAGATTTAGAGCCTTACTCTGATACTTCATTAAAGTTTGTTGCTTGAGTATTAGCTTGCTTAAAATGGCTTTTTTTCTGTTTATGGTATGTTTTGTTGTTGCAATACTCATATTTTGATATGCGAGGGCGTAGATGAGAAAAGCCAGAATTATGATGATGGCAAGATGCAGTGGATTTACTGAGAGGGTTTTGACTTTGACCTCACTTTTGATATTTTCCTGCTCTAATGCTTTGACTTTAGCGTAGTCGATCATCTGTCGTCCTCCTCTTTAATTTTTAGAGCACACCTGAGCTTGGCGCTTCTCGCTTGTCTGTTGTTTCTAATCTCACTCTGTGTTGGTCTGATAGGTTTTTTGTTTATTACCCTTAGAATTCCCTTTTGTTTGTAGCTTCTGAATGTCTGTTTAACAATTCTATCCTCAAGCGAATGGAACGATATAACGCAAACAGTTCCACCCACATTCAATCTTTTGATTGCTGCCTTCAAGCCTATCTGCAGGCTTTCCAGTTCGTCATTTACAACTATTCTTAACGCTTGAAATGTCCTTGTAGCTGGATGTATTTTTGTGGAAACATTCCTTGGTATTGTGTTTTCTACAAGCTCTGCAAGCTGTTTTGTGGACTTTATTGGTCTCATCTTTACTATCTGTTTCGCTATTCTTTTTGAAAATTTTTCTTCACCGTAAAGTCTTAGTATTTTTTCTATCTCTTCCATATCCCAGTGATTGACTATAACTTCTGCTGTGAGGGGCTTGTTTCTGTCCATCCTCATATCCAAAGGAGCATCTATATTGAAAGAGAAACCTCTGTCTGATTTTAGCTGGTCTAAAGAAACACCTAAGTCAAAGATAACGCCATCAACCCTGTTTATGCCCAATCTGTCAAGGTGTTCCTCAAGTTTTGAGAAATCGCTATTTATAAGGATTAGCCTGTCTTTATATATTTCTTTAAGTTTCTCTGCGTTTTTTATGGCTTCAATATCTTTATCAAAGGCTATCACCTTGCCATCGGGGGATGACATCTCAAGGAGCTTCTTTGTATGACCTGCCGCCCCTAATGTCATATCGACATATAGTTTGCCACTTTCTGGCTGTATTATCGCCATGAGCTCTTTAGTAAGAACGCTTTTATGTTTCATTAGAATATTCCAAGTTTTTCTATCTCTTCTGCAAGTTCATCCTCAGATTCCCTGAGTGCCTTAGATTCATTCTCCCACTTCTCTTTTGCCCATATTTCGATGTGGTCTAAGTTGCCGAGCACCACCACCTCTTTGTTTATCTCTGCGTCTTCTCTTAAAACAGAGGGAATAAGTATCCTGCCCTGCCTGTCTATATTTACATCTTGCGCAGACGAGAAGAACATCCTTTTAAACCTTCTTGCAGCTTTGTTTGTTAGAGGTAAATTAACTGCCTTTTTCTCAAGCTCTTCCCACACATCGAATGGGTATGCGTATATACAGTCGTCAAATAGGGTTAGTACAAGCGTATTTTGATGCTTATCCTTTAGGATTTCCTTGAATTTTGGAGGGATTTTTACCCTGCCCTTGTCGTCTAAGGCGTATTCAAATCTACCCCTAAACATCCACTTTCTCCCACTTTCACCCACTTTACCCAATTTTTATATCGGATGTCAAGAAAAAATGTTAAATATCTTTAATTTTTATATGGTGTTTTAAGTTTTGTTGTGTTTTTAAGG
>WFQQ01000121.1 GCA_015486965.1 Desulfurellaceae bacterium | reverse complement strand
GCATAAAGTATTTCCATGTATCTTTTTGGTTTTACTGTATAGTTTAGGGCAAGTGAAAGAAAAAAGATGGTTATGGATAAACTGAGTTGCTTTGAAATGAGCAAAAATACTGCAAATGATAACAGGTTTGCGATAAATAGTTTAATCAAACTGGGTTTTTTTGCTTTCAGGTCAAGGTATAGGCCAAAGAGGAATAGAGGGAGAGAAGCAACTATTGTTATCAGTCCTAAATAGTTTAGAAGCAGGAAGCAACTTATAACAAGCGGGATGATAATGGCATAACCACCGAGGTTGAAAAACCTTTCCTCCTTTTTTGCAAGTTGAAAGTATATAACCAGGGAAACCAGAATTGAGAGATAGAAAGCTATAATAGAGATACTCAAGAGAGGTGGCATATTAAACGAACTCTAACCAGCTTCTGAATTTATCAATCTTTAGATTTATTATACTATCAAAGGTTTCCGACAGTTTCTCTGTTATCTTTCCAGGGACTGAGTTAAACACCACATCTTCAACCTGCTTTACTGGATTGACCTTAATTCCTGTGTGAGATAGGAATACTTCATCAGCCTGAACAACATCAGAAGGTAGCAGGTTTTTTTCTTTGTGTGCTATATTCAGGTAATCTGCAAGCTCAAGAACCGACATTCTTGTGATGCTCAACAGTATATTGCCTGCTTTTGGTGTGTATAACGTGCCGTTTTTTACTATAAAGATTGACTCTATTGAACCTTCAGCTACATAACCCTCAGTAGTTAGTGAAATTCCCACATCGAAGCCTCTTTTGATTGCCTCTCTCCTTATGAGTGCACCGTTTAAATAGTTTGAACAGGCTTTTGCCTCAACCGGGACAGTTTTGGGGTGTATTTTTCTCCATGAGGAGAAACAGATTTTTAAGGGTTCTCCTTTTTTGAGTTCTGGGTCTTCAAATTCGGGTATGGTGAAGATAGCAACATCTATTGGTGTATCCAAAACAAGTGAGATTATGGCCTCCTCACTGTAATAACCAAAGATTTTTACAATGCCCTTTTCAATATTGTTTACCCTAATACACTCTTTTGCAGCATTGAGCAGTTGCTCCTTTGAGTATGGTATGTTCATGTATAGAAGTTCCGCACTTTTGAAAAACCTGTCTAAGTGTTTGTCAGCTCTAAACAGTGCTGTACCCTTTGGTGTCTTGTGTATGCCAAAGACATCGAATATGGCACTTGCCCTACTAAAGCTGTGTGAGAGAAGGTGAACATTTGCCTCTTTCCAGTTTACAAAGGAACCGTTTATCCATACTTTTAAATCTTCAAACATACTACCTCCAATAGTGAGCAGGTGGGATATCGATAACAGTTTTCAAACCAGATGGTGCAGAAATAACACTCGGGAGTGAGTTAACAACAACGGCAGCTGTTGCAATATCTCCGTTTACACCCCCTTTTATCGTGCTTTTTATATCTGGTTCTCCGTAGAGCTCCACCGTGTCTTCTTCCTCTCTGTTTCCTAAAAACGCTTTGAGCTCAAGTCTTATAACCTCTTTTCCACCTTTAAACCCACTTGCAACTTGATATACACCTTTTACAGACCCTTTCTCTACCGTGATAAAATTGCTTGAAACCTCCTCTTCTGCAACTATCGGATTTATCTCTTCTTTATACTCATCTATACCAAAACCCAAAGCTCTATCTATCAAATAGACTGACTCTTTAAAACCCACATGTCTGATAATTCCTTTTTCTCTAAATTCTTCAAACTCTTTGACCGATAGGCCAGCCCCTATCTTTTTCTGGAAGGGTAGCCTTCTTTTTGATGCATTCTGATACCTTTTAACAACCACCCTATCTGTATTCTTTGTCACTGAGGAAAGAATTGTTGGTAGAAAGTCCATGAGAAAACCTGGATTGACCCCTGTTCCAACAGCTGTTACCCTGTTTCTTTTTGCAACTTCGTCTAACTCTACAGAGAGCTCTCTATAACTGACAAAAGGATAAAGCATCTCTTCGCATGTTGAAATGACATTCTTCCCGTGCTCCAAACACAGCTTCACAGTTGG
>WFQQ01000120.1 GCA_015486965.1 Desulfurellaceae bacterium | reverse complement strand
ATAGTCTCAAATTTGTTTATGAAAAGCAGATTGACGGAGATTACATCTAAAAATGCCTATGTTAATCTTAACACAAACAAAATAGATGCTACTCTGGATGTGATGATTGTTCATAAACCTCTTAAAGTTTTAATAAAAGGCAATCTTAACAAGCCAGAGGTGAAACTTAACATTAAGGGTTATATTAAAAGTAGGTTAAAAAAGAAACTCAAGAAGGGGCTGAAGAATAAGCTTGAAAAGACTATTAAGGTTCCAAAGGGATTGCTCCATCTGTTTTAGGGGATGTAAGGCGGGTATGTTTATTGTGAATCCATGTTTTAAACCCTATCGGAGGTGCAAGTATGAGCCTAATAAAAAAGTTCAGCCTGGGATTTGGAGTGATTATAGCCACATTCTTGGTTGTTTTTGTGGTTGTTTTCCTGGGAGTTAGAAAGATTGAAAACTCCAAAGTTGTGTTTAATGACCAGGTAAGGTTAAAAGACCTTGTTTTCAGATTAGACTTATACACCAAAGATTACTTACTGAGGGAGTCAAAACAGGATGAAAACTCAGTCCGTCAGATGATACAAAAGATTCACCACCACATAGAAAGCACCCCGGGAACATTGGAAGAGGATCTGGGTATGCCTCAGGACTTGCAGAATTTCAAAAACACCTTTGACAGGTATACACAACTGGTAGAGCTATCTAAAAAATATGAACAGCAGGCACACGATAACATAAACAAAGCAAGAAGAGCCTCAGAAATGCTAAGAGAGAATGCGTTGAAAGAGCCTTAGGCTGTTTCCAGCTCCTTTTTGCATATTTGCCACAGAGATTCCATCTCCTCCAGGGTGGAAGAGGCTGGGGTTTTATTTTTTTCTTTTAATTTTTTTTCTATACAGTTAAATCGCTTTTCGAAGCGTAAGGAAGCCTCCCTCAGAGCTTCTGAGGGGTCAATTCCTTCAAGGCGTGAGTAGTTTATGAGTGCAAACATTGTATCGCCTATCTCGTGCTTGATTTTTTGTTTATCGCCAGTTTTTCTTGCCTCGTCAAGCTCTTTAAATTCCTCTTTTACCTTATCAAAGCACTCCTCTGGGTTTTGCCAGTCAAATCCAACCTTAGATGCCTCTTTCTGAAGCTTAAAAGCTCTCTCTATGGGTGGCAAACTCCGTGGTACACTCGCCAAGATAGAGTTTCTTTGATTACTCCTCTCTTTTGATTTTATACTTTCCCAGTTTTTTAGCACCTCTTCAACATCTTTTACTTTTATATTGCCAAATACATGAGGATGTCTCCTGATCAGCTTTTCAGAAATTGTCTCTATCACATCATCCAGCGTAAAAAGTTTCTCTTCCTCTGCAATAATTGAGTGGAAAACTATATGAAGGAGCATATCCCCGAGCTCTTCTTTTATATTTTCAATGTCCTTTCTATCGAGGGCATCGATAAATTCGAAAACCTCCTCAACTACATTTTGCTTTAACGAATAAAGCGTCTGTTTTCTGTCCCATGGGCATCCATTCGGAGATCTCAATCTTTTAACTATGTTCACGAGTTTATCAAACTTTTCGCTCATTTCATCACCCCAGAATAACCTCTATTATCCCTATTAAAAAGCCCAAAATTCCCCCAAACAGGTTAATGTATTTAAATTGCTCCTTGCTTATATTTAAAATGATGTCTTCTACCTGACCTATATCCAGCGATTTCAGCCTCTTTCTTGCATTTTCTGCTATATCGAAATCGAAAATTTTTTCGCTTTGCTGTCTTATAATAATTAGTAGGTTGTTAACTATATATCTTGCCATTTTATCCTCAAGCTCTGGTTTTAGAAACTTCAAGACATCTCTGAATGTTGTTCTTGAAAGAGTGAGCCTTAAATATGCTGTGGCTCTCCTTGCAAGCTTTCTTTTGTCTATTGAGTTTATAATTTCTCCTACCATTTTTTCTTTTAAGTTGAGTTTGTTGAAAATATCATTGAGCTTTTCAGCCACAGATGCCCTTATCTCATCTACTCCCCTGTTTGTGTATTTAATTAAAAGCTGTTCGAGGCTTAAATCCATAATGTTTCTTTCAAATGCACTTTTTATACTCTCAATAACCTTGATTTTTACATTTTTGTCCATCAAAATTTTTTTCAGCTTGTCTACTATTATCTCTGTTATTTTTTCGTTTTCCTCAATAAGAGGGGCTATCATGGATACAAAGCTCGCTGTGAGTATATTCGATTCATCTATATAGTCGTTTAATGACTCTGTTATTTTGTTTTTTATAAGTTCTTTAATAACCGGATCATCGAGGCTATCTTTCAGGTTTACAAGCGCCTGTAGTGATAGATTTTCCAGATTCTGATAGATAGAGAGCCTCTCTTTAGAGGGTATAAACTCTTTGATTTTCCTGTTTTTATCAATAAGTAAAAACGCATTGTATGTTATGTAATTAAAGTCTAATTTGAAATTTTCAAGCCTCTCCTTCGCAAAATACTCAAGAGCACCTGTTAGTTGCTCATAAATGGTATTTTGAACTTTTCTATATGGTATGGTCAGCTCCGAAAGTTTTTTGTTTAGAAGACTCTCTAAAATGGTGTTGGTGTAATCGTATAAAAATTCCCTGTTTTTTTTAGAGTAGATGTATCTTATGAGTTCCCTTTTGTTTATGACCTTTTCCGCAACTACACTGGATATCTTGTCTATTAATTCGTTGCGCTTTTTTGGTATTAACCCGGGTGTGAAGGGAAGTCTGATGCCCGCAATGTAGTATGGTTTTTTTGGATAGAACAGCATCTTTATGGCGACATAGTTTGTAAAATAACCTATAAATGCACCTATGAGAGGCAGGCTGATTACATCTATGCTCATTTGAATATGTTCTTAAATTTATTGAGTATGGATTCTTTGTAAGATAGGTCTTCTCCAGACTCTTTGGCAAACTCTTCCAATAGCTCTTTCTGTCTCTTTGTTAACTCTTTAGGAATTACAACCCTAACTTTCACAACCTGTTTACCCCGCATTCCATTTAGCTCTACACCTTTATGTTTAAGGATGAAAGTGTCGCCGTTCTGTGTACCTGGTGGTATCGTTATTTCAGATTCACCCCAAATTGTGGGAACCTTGATTGTCGCTCCCAATGCAGCTTGTGTTATTGAAATTGGAATCTCAACATGTATATCTCTACCCTTTCTTTTAAAGAACTCATGCTCTTTCACATGGATATAGATATACAGGTCTCCGCTGGGCCCCCCATATTTTCCTGGGTTGCCCTTTCCTGTAATCCTGATTATATCTCCATCGTTTATTCCCTGCTCTATATTTACAACAAGCTTCTCCTCTTCGTATATGTATCCTACACCACCGCAGTAGGTGCATTTCTTTGTAATAATGACACCCCTTCCTCCACATTTGGGGCAGGTTCTTCTCATTGAAAAGAAGCCCTGAGTGTAAGAGATTTCTCCCCGTCCTCTACAATACGGGCATGTTTCAATTCCTCTTTTATCTGCTCCAGAGCCTCCGCATTTTGGACAGGTTTTCTTTCTTTTTATTCTAATCTCTTTTTTTGCACCAAATACAGCCTCTTTAAAATCTATCGTGAGATTTATCCCTATGTCCTCTCCCTTTTCTGGTCTTGGGCCTCTGTGATATGAGTGGTCTCCAAATATGTCACCGAATACACTTGACAGGTCTGAGAATATATCACTGAATGCGGTTGCAAAGTCATATTCACTACTGAATCCTCCTGTCCCATCCACCGTACCAAACTGGTCGTACTGAGCCCGCTTTTTCGGATCGATTAAGACGGAGTAGGCTTCACTAATCTCTTTGAACTTCTCCTCCGCCTCTTTGTTGTTTGGGTTTCTGTCTGGATGGTATTTTATGGCCAATTCCCTGTATCTCTTTTTAATCTCCTCCTCTGTAGCGTTTCGCGATACACCCAAAATAGAGTAGTAATCTTTCATTTTACATTCACCTCACAACAACCATCGTCCACAAATAATAAAAAGGGGATTGAATTTCTTCAACCCCCTTTTTGACTTTTCGATTGTATCAGTTTTTCTATCCGTTGTCTTCCTCAACCTCTGCTTCAACTACCTCTTCTTCGTCTTTTTTGCCTTGCTGTTGCTGTGAGGCTCCACTCTGGGTTTGGCCTTCTGCCTGGGATTTTTTGTATGCCTCTTCAGCGAGCTTGTGGGATTTTCTTGCGAGCTCCTCCATAGCCTTTTCTATCTCTTCTTTGGAGTCGCCCTCCATTGCTTTTTTGAGCTTATCAATAGCCTCTTGTATCTCTTTTTTCTCATCCTCTGTTACTTTATCTGCAAAGTCTTTCAGGCTCTTCTCCGTTGAGTAAACTAAGGCATCGGCTTTGTTCTTGGTCTCAATGAGCTCTCTTCTTCTTCTGTCTTCCTCAGCGTGTGCCTCTGCCTCTTTGACCATCCTTTCAATCTCTTCCTCTGTCAGTCCACTTGATGCTGTAATTTTAATACTCTGCTCTTTGCCAGTTGCCTTATCTTTGGCTGTTACATGGAGTATTCCGTTTGCATCTATGTCGAAAGTTACCTCTATCTGAGGTACGCCCCTTGGAGCGGGTGGTATTCCAACAAGCTCAAACTTACCCAGTGTTTTGTTGTCTTTTGCAAGCTCCCTTTCACCCTGCAATACATGAATTGTAACGGCTGTCTGATTGTCCTCTGCCGTTGTAAATATCTGGGTTTTCTTGGTCGGTATTGTGGTGTTTCTTGGAATAATCTTTGTCATTACACCGCCCAAAGTTTCGATACCTAAGGAGAGTGGTGTAACATCCAAGAGCAACACATCCTTTACATCGCCTTTTAAGACTCCACCCTGAATGGCTGCACCCAAAGCAACAGCTTCATCAGGGTTGATGTCTTTTCTTGGCTCTTTGCCGAAAAACTCTTTAACGACCTCTCTAATCTTTGGCATCCTTGTCATTCCACCGACAAGTATGACATGGTCAATATCCTTTGGCTCAAGTCCTGCATCTTTCAGTGCCAATCTACAAGGCTCCAAGGTCTTTTCAATGAGAGGCATCACTAACTGCTCAAATTTGGCTCTTGTTACCTTCATGACAAGGTGCTTAGGACCGCTCGCATCAGCTGTGATAAATGGCAGATTAATCTCTGTTTCCAAAGCACTGGAGAGCTCTATCTTTGCCTTCTCACAAGCCTCTTTCAATCTCTGAAGAGCCATGGGGTCTTTTCTTAGGTCTATACCGTTTTCCTTCTGGAATTCGTCTGCAACATAATCGATTAGGGCTCTGTCGAAATCATCGCCACCCAAGTATGTGTTTCCGTTTGTAGATTTAACCTCAAATACACCGTCTCCGATCTCAAGGATAGAGATGTCGAATGTACCGCCACCCAAGTCGTAGACTGCTATTTTACCCTCTTTTTCTCTATCGAGACCGAATGCTAAAGATGAAGCGGTTGGCTCGTTTATTATCCTTAAAACATTCAACCCTGCTATTCTACCAGCATCCTTTGTTGCCTTTCTCTGGGAGTCATCGAAATAAGCTGGCACAGTGATGACAACATCATTTATCTTCTCTCCCAGGTAAGCTTCTGCATCTGTTTTTAGCTTCATAAGAATCTTTGCAGAAATCTCCTGAGGTGTGTACTCCTTTCCATCTATCCTAATACGGCAATCGCCGTTTGGTCCTTCCACTACCTCATACGGAAGTCTTTTTATAGCTTCCTGAGCCTCTTTGGATTTAAACCTTCTACCGATCAATCTTTTGACAGAGAATATTGTTCTTTTCGGGTTGGTTATAGCCTGCCTTTTGGCAGCCTGTCCTACCAACACCTCGCCTTTATCGGTAAAAGCTACGACGCTTGGGGTAGTGTTGGAACCTTCAGCGTTTGGAATAACCCTTGGCTTTCCTCCTTCGATGATAGCCATACAAGAGTTTGTTGTTCCTAAATCGATACCTAAAACCCTTCCCATTTTCTATTCCTCCTTTTTATTGTTGTTTTTTTGATTTTTTTCATTTTTTCCACTACTTACGATTACCTTAGCCGGTCTGATGAGCTTGTCTTTTAGCATATAGCCCTTTTCCACCGTTTGTATAACGGTGTTTTTAGGAAGCTCATCAGACTCCTGGGTCATCAGTGCGTCGTGCAGATTAGGGTCGAAACTTTCCTCTTTAGGGTTAATCTCTTCAACCCCGTGTTTTTTTAACATATCCTTGAAAGACTTAATTGAAAGCTCGATCCCTTCTATAATGGCATCTTTATGCTTATAAGCCATCTCAATGGCTTTTTCTAAGTTGT
>WFQQ01000119.1 GCA_015486965.1 Desulfurellaceae bacterium | reverse complement strand
TTTTTAGATTTCATCTATTATCCTGTTCAATGTCTCGCTTGGCCTCATAACCTTTTCAACAATCTTCTCATCAGGCCAGTAGTAGCCTTTCAAATCGTAAGACTTACCCTGAACTTCGTCCAGATCCTTTATAATCTTCTCCTCATTTTCTGCAAGTTTTTTTGCAATAGGCTCAAAGGTTTTCTTCAGCTCTTCGTCCTCATCCTGCTCAGCCAAAGCCTCCGCCAGATACCTTGCAAAGTAGTAGTGCTCTCCCCTTGTATCAAGCTGATGAACCTTTCTACCTGGCCACTTCTGGTTTGCAAGAATCTTTGCCATAGCTTCGTCTATAGCCTTGGAGAGAATCTCTGCCCTCTTGTTGCCATACTTCTGCCCTATAAATTCAAGAGATGCAAACAGAGCTCCAAATTCACCCAACGAATCCCATCTCAAATGGCCTTCCTCTATTAGCTGCTGGGCATGTTTTGGAGCAGAACCACCAGCACCGGTCTCAAAAAGCCCACCACCTGCAAGAAGTGGAACGATGGAGAGCATCTTTGCAGATGTTCCAACCTCTAAAATCGGGAACAGATCTGTTAGATAATCCCTCAAAACATTACCTGTAACAGAGATTGTGTTCAAGCCCTTTCTAATCCTTTCAAGTGAGAATTTCATCGCCTCAACAGGTTTCATAATCCTTATATCAAGCCCCTCTGTATCGTGCTCTTTAAGATACTCCTTAACCTTCTTTATAAGCTCTGCATCGTGAGCCCTGTTCTCATCAAGCCAGAAAACGGCTGGATAGCCCGTCGCCCTTGCCCTTCTGACAGCCAAACCTACCCAATCCTTGATAGCCTCATCCTTAGCCTGACAGCCTCTCCATATATCACCCTTTTCAACTTTGTGCTCCATCAAAACATTTCCATCTTCATCAAGAACCCTAACGGTTCCACTTTCAGGGAGAATGAATGTCTTGTCGTGGGAGCCATACTCCTCGGCCTTCATAGCCATCAAACCAACATTGGAAACATCACCCATCGTGGTTCTGTCGAACTGCCCATTCTTTTTGCAATCCTCAACAACCTCTTTGTAGATGGTAGCATAACATCTGTCTGGAATTATCGCCTTTGTATCGTGCAGTTGGTCATCCTTGCCCCACATCTTTCCGCCATCCCTAATCATAGGCGGCATGGAAGCATCTATAATGATTAAGTTGGGTGCATGGAGGTTTGTAATGCCTCTCTTTGAGTCAACCATTGCAAGCTCGGGGTTTTTCTCATATACCTTTTCTATATCTGCCTCTATCTCTTTCCTTTTGTCCTCTGGAAGTTTCTGTATCCTTGCGTATAGGTCTCCAAGGCCGTTGTTTGGATTTACTCCCAACTCCTCAAACTCCTTCTTATACTTCTCAAACACATCCTTAAAATAGACCTCAACCATGTGTCCGAAAAGAACGGGGTCTGACACCTTCATCATGGTTGCCTTGAGATGGAGTGAGAGAAGAACTCCTTTCTCTTTGGCATCCTTCACCTGATCTTCGTAAAACTCTCTCAACTTGGCAACATTCATAAAGGTTCCGTCAAATACCTCACCCTTTAGAAGCTTAAGCTCCTTTAAAACCTGTTTGTTGCCGTTTTTATCTGTGAACTCTATCTTTATGTTCATCTCCCTGTCTGTGGTAAAGGACTTCTCGTTCTCGTAGAAATCACCGCTGTTCATGTGTGCAACATGGGTTTTGGAGTCTTTTGGCCACTCCTTTAAAGGCAAACCCATAGAATCGGGGTATTTCTTTGCAAACTCCTTAACAGATTTGGGCAGTCTCCTGTCCGCATTACCCTGCCTCAAAACGGGGTTTACGGCACTGCCCAGAACCTTTGCATACCTGTCGTGAATCTCCTTCTCTTTCTCATCCTTTGGTTCTTCTGGATAGTCTGGAACATTGTAGCCCTTCTCTTGGAGCTCTTTAATCGCAGCTTTAAGCTGAACAACAGATGCTGATATATTTGGCAGCTTAATAACATTTGCCTCCGGCTTGTTCACAAGTTCCCCAAGATAGGCTAAATCATCGTTTACCCTCTGCTCCTCTGTTAAGTAATCTGGAAATGTCGCCAGAATCCTGCCCGCAAGTGAGATATCTCTTACCTCAACATCCACATCCGCATGCTTCAAAAATGCTCTCACTATAGGAAGCAATGAGAATGTGGCAAGGTATGGAGCTTCATCGGTCTTAGTCCATACAATCTTTGCCCTCTCTGCCATCTTCCCTCTCCTTTCTAAAAATTTTATTTTTAACTCTTTATTAAGTTTTCCCTTAATACATCAACTTTTTCATCGGTTTTCGGGTTCAGGTATACACCAATATAAAACCACTGTCAAGGATAATAAGCCTTAAAACTTGACTTTTTAACCCTTATAAGGCATCCTTAAAAAGTAAAGGAGGTGGAACTTTGGTCAGTCCCGACATTTTCCTTATGGTCGTGCCGTTTCTTGTAGCTGTTGTGTTCCACGAGCTGGCACACGGCTATGTAGCATATAAGTTAGGTGACAATACGGCAAAAGCTGCTGGACGGCTTACCCTAAACCCAATTTCCCACATAGACCCAATAGGGACAGTAATCCTACCAGCATTTCTATTAATTGTGCACTCACCTGTTCTTTTTGGATGGGCAAAACCCGTGCCTGTAAACTTCTTTAATTTGAAAAACCCAAAAAGAGACTCCGCCATAGTCGCAGCAGCAGGACCTTTGGCAAACATTCTGTTTGCTGCGCTATTTGGAATTATATACAAGCTTTTAATCTTCATTCCTATTCCCGAGGGAATCCTAAAACCCATCGCAATCACATGTATTTACGGTGTTCAGCTTAATCTGGTCTTTGCATTTTTTAACCTTATTCCCATTCTACCTCTGGATGGTGGAAGAATAGTTGCCGCTTTTTTGCCTCCAAGGTGGGCATACAGTTTTTCAAAGATAGAGCCATACGGCATCTGGATCGTTATGGGATTATTGTTTATAGGCGCTTTCAACTTTATCTACTACGCATTTGTTCTTCCACTTTCAAACCTGTTTCTTTAAAGGGGTGAGAGATGAGAGAGGCTTACCTTTACGAAAAGTTAGACAACAATCGTGTTCAGTGCAATCTCTGTTCATTCAGATGCAAGCTGTCGGATGGTTATAAAGGTATCTGTGAGGTCAGAAAGAATGAGGGTGGAACCCTGTATACACTTGTCTATGGAAAAGCCATTGCAAAAGCTGTAGACCCTATTGAGAAAAAACCTCTGTTTCACTTTCTTCCAGGCACAAAATCATTCAGTATCGCAACGGTTGGCTGCAATTTCAGGTGTCTATACTGTCAGAACTGGGAGATAAGCCAATATCCAAGGGAGCAAAACACAATCATCGGAGAAGATTATCCGCCAGAGAGGGTTGTTGAAGATGCAATAGCTACTGGTTCAAAAAGCATCGCCTACACCTATACAGAACCAACAATATTTTTCGAATACGCTATCGATACGGCAAAGCTTGCAAAAGAAAAAGGGCTTAAAAATATCTTTGTAACGAACGGTTACATGACAAAAGAGGCGATAGACGAAATGGCAGGCTTAATAGATGCCGCTAATGTCGACTTAAAATCGTTCTCAGATGCCTACTACCTGCAAATCTGTGGTGGTGCAAGGGTAAAAGCGGTTTTAGAATCGATTGAATATATGAAGAAAAAAGGCATCTGGGTTGAGGTTACAACATTGATAATACCAGAGGTCAACGACGACCCTGCAGAGATTATGGAGATAGCAGAGTTCATAAAAAGTGTTGACCCCGCAATACCGTGGCATGTGAGCAGATTTCACCCGGCATACAAGTTCGACAATGTGATGCCAACAGCCGTTGAGGTTGTTAGAAACATAAGAAGAATAGGAAAGTCTGTTGGGTTAAAGTATGTCTATACAGGCAACATACCAGGAGACGATGGTGAACATACATACTGTCCAAAATGTGGTGAGCTTTTAATAGCACGATATGGTTTTGAGATAGTGGCAAACACGATTAAAGATGGAAAATGCCCCAAATGTGGGGAAAAAATTGACATAGTGTGGGGTTAGATGTGAAACTTCTCTTTGAAAAAGATGAGATAGACAGAAAAACCAAAGAGCTTGCTAAGGTACTCGATGAGAAAATAAAGGGCAGAGAGAAAGATACTGTTATTTTGTACATCGAAAAGGGCGGGAGACCGTTTTTTAAAAAACTACTAAACGCCATGAAAACAAAACCCATAACCGACTCCATTAGGGTTAAAAGCTATGTGGGGGATAGAAGCTCAGGAAATATTGAGTGGTTAAAGAAACCGTCAGTAGATTTGAAAGGCAAATACTGCATCATAGTGGACGATATTTTGGATACAGGCAAAACGATTAAAAAGGTAAAAGAGTATATCCTCAATCAGGGAGCCAAACAGTGTGAAATCTGTGTAGCCGTAAACAAGCACGAGCGGAGAGAGGAAGATATTGAGCCTGATTACTACCTGTTCGATTTGGATAAAGGCTTTATCGTGGGATTTGGCATGGACTACAACGAACAGTACAGAGAGCTCCCATCTATCTACATAATGGGTGAATCTTAGCTAAACACCCCTTTTAAACATAGATATGGAAAAGTTTAACAAAAGATGCGTGGCGTTATACTCTGGGGGTCTCGACAGCCTCCTTGCCATAGTAATAGTTAAAAATTTGGGCTTTGAGGTGCTACCCTTATTTGTTAAGACACCCTTTTACAACAAAAATGAGAAAGAACTGAAAAAACAGCTCTATCCAATGGGGTTAAAACTCTTCACAAAAGAGGATACAGAGGGGTATTTAGAAATCATAAAAAACCCACGCTTCGGCTACGGAAAGAACCTAAACCCTTGCATAGATTGCAAGATATTCTTTTTAAAAAAGGCAAAAGAGTTTATGGATGAGAGTGGGGCAAGTTTTGTCATAACAGGGGATGTCCTTGGGCAGAGACCGATGAGTCAGCGCTCATACACAGTTTTGAGAACCATAGAGAAACACGCAGGGCTTGAGGGAAAAGTTTTAAGGCCGCTATCTGCACGCTGCCTGCCAGAGACCCTAATGGAAAGAGAGGGAATAATTAACAGAGAGAAGCTGTTCTGTATTCAAGGAAGAACAAGGGCTAAACAGCTCGAGCTTGCAAAACAACTTGGACTTGAAAGTTTTGAGAGTCCAGCTGGTGGCTGTCTTTTGACAGACATACAGTTCTCAAACAGGCTAAAGGAAATGCTTACCAAAAACGATGAACTCAAAAATAGGGAAGCCCTCGAATTGTTAAAAGTAGGCAGGCACTTCAGGATAGATGGATATAAATTCATTGTATCAAGGAATGAAAAAGAGACGAAGCTGTTGCTTGAAAAATATGGCAATCTACCAAGAATAGAGTGCTTAAACGCACCTGGGGCTGTTGGTGTATTTCTAAGGGAGCCACACATGAACGCTGTGATAGTTGGCGCATCCATAGTGAAAAGGTATTCAAAAAAAGCCAATGCCATGATTTTTAAAGGGGAAAGAGAGTTTATTGTGGATGTAAAACCCCTTTCTGATGAAGAGCTTGAAAAATACAGAGCTGGAGGTAATAGTGTTAGAGAAAAAGCTTAAAGAAATAGAAGAGAAATATTCAGAAATAGAGAAAGAGCTTTCCAATCCAGACATAGTAAGCGATATGGAAAAGTATAAATCTTTAAGCAGCGAGCTGAAAAAACTCTCACCCATTGTCGAGAAAGCCAACGAGTATGAGAAAACACTTAAAGAGATTAAAGAGAACGAGGAGCTACTGGAAGACGAGGAGCTGAAAGAGCTTGCCAGAGAGGAACTCAAAGGCTTAAAAGAAAAAAAGGAAACCCTTGAAAACGAGATAAAGGTTCTGCTTCTGCCCAAGGATGAAGCGGATGAAAATAATGTAATATTAGAGATAAGAGCAGGAACTGGGGGCGAAGAGGCTGCCCTTTTTGCTGCAGACCTGTTTAGAATGTACACACGATTTGCAGAGAGGAAAGGGTTTAAGGTCGAGATACTGAGCAAAAGCGTCTCAGACACAGGCGGTTTCAAAGAGATAATCGCCGAAATCAAAGGCAAAGGAGCTTACTCCTTGTTTAAGTTTGAGAGTGGAACACACAGGGTGCAGAGGATACCGATAACAGAATCCCAGGGGAGAATTCACACTTCGGCTGCCACAGTTGCCGTTTTACCTGAAGCTGAAAACATAGATGTGGAGATTAAGCCTGAAGATTTAAGAATAGATGTATTCAGGGCGAGTGGTCATGGCGGGCAGCATGTAAACACAACAGACTCTGCCGTGAGAATTACCCACCTACCCACAGGCATCGTTGTTAGCTGTCAGGATGAGAAATCTCAGTACAAAAACAAAGAAAAGGCAATGAAAATACTAAAATCGAGGCTCTATGACCTTTTAAGAAGGCAGAAAGAAGAGGAGAGGGCTAAGGAGAGACGCTCTCAAATTGGTAGTGGCGACAGGTCAGAAAGAATAAGAACCTACAACTTCCCTCAGGGGCGTGTAACAGACCACAGAATAAACTTGACATTGTATAAGCTTGACTCCATCATGGAGGGTGAACTTGACGAGCTAATTGAGGCTCTTATCTTAGATGATCAGGCTAAAAAACTCAAAGAGAGTGGATTATAAGGAGTTATCATGGGATTTAAGTGTGGAATAGTTGGCCTACCCAATGTGGGTAAATCCACAACATTCAATGCTTTAAGCAATGCAAATGCGGAGAGTTCAAATTTTCCATTCTGCACGATAGAACCCAATGTGGGAATAGCAACAGTAAAGGACGAAAGGCTGTATAAACTTGCGGAGCTTGTAAAACCCAAAAAGGTCACGCCACCCGTTGTGGAGTTTGTTGATATAGCTGGACTTGTGAAGGGTGCAAGTGAAGGCGCTGGACTTGGCAACAAATTCCTCTCCCACATCAGGGATGTGCAGGTAATAGTTCATGTAGTTCGATGTTTTGAAGACGAAGACATTGTGCACACCATGGGAGATGTAAACCCAAAAAGGGATATAGAAGTGATAGATTTAGAACTTATGCTCGCAGACCTGCAAACAGTAGAAAACAGGATGGAAAAGCTTAAAAAACAGGCAAAGTCTGGTGATAAAAAGGCTAAAGAGGAGCTTTCCATCTTGGAAAAATTCAAGGAAAAACTGGAAAGTGGAACTCCTTTAAGGAGGGAGCAACTTTCAAAAGAAGAGTCAAAAGTTGTGAAAGAGTTGAGGCTTTTGAGTGCAAAGCCTGTCATATATGTGGCAAATGTTTCAGAAAACGAGCTTGAGGGAAACAGATATTCAAAGATGGTTGAAGAGGTGGCAAAACAAGACGGTGCACCCGTAATAGTTCTCTCAAGCAAAATAGAGGAAGAGATAAGCAAACTTAGCGATGATGAGAAAAAAGAGTTTATGGAGATGCTGGGCTTGAAAGAGTCTGGTCTTGATAAACTTGCAAAGGTTGGCTACAGAATGCTTGGTTTAATAACATTCTTTACAGCAGGCCCAAAAGAGGTGCGTGGCTGGACAATAAAGCAGGGCACAACGGCAAAAGAGGCAGCGGGTGTAATACATAGCGATATAGAGAGGGGGTTTATCAGGGCTGAGGTGATAAAATGTGAGGATTATATAAAAGCTGGCGGAGAGAAAGAGGCAAGGGAAAAGGGACTTATGAGACTTGAGGGAAAAGAGTATATTATGCAAGATGGGGATGTCGTCTATTTCAGGTTTAATGTATGAGGATTATAAGAGACTTATATAACAGTTGCGATATTAAAAACCCTGTTGTAGCCTTGGGAAACTTTGACGGAATCCATCTTGGACATCAAGCTCTGATAAGGGAAACCATAAAAAAAGCCAGATCTCTGGACGGGACACCAGTGCTTTTCACCTTCTACCCACATCCCATAAAAGTGATTAAGCACATAGACGAACCCTTTCTCATACAAACATTCAAAGAAAAAGCTAAAATCATCGAAAACCTCGGCATAGAAACGATAATCTGTGCGAGGTTTACAAAACAGTTTGCAAGCCTTGAACCTGAATATTTCATAAAAAGAATCCTCGTTGATAGCCTAAAGGTTAAAGCTGTGTGTGTGGGACACGACTACACATTTGGCAGAGAGGGTAAGGGTAATATAAAACACTTAAGGGAGTATTCATATAAGTACAACTTTGAGCTTGTGGTTATTCCACCAGTTAAGATAGATGGCATTATTGTAAG
>WFQQ01000118.1 GCA_015486965.1 Desulfurellaceae bacterium | reverse complement strand
GTCTATATTGGTTTTAACCTTACCCAAGGCAGCAATTACATCTTTATTCCCAACTGCAAACCCTATTCTCCAACCTGTCATATTAAAGGTCTTGGACAGAGAGTGAAACTCTATACCAACCTCTTTAGCACCCTCAACCTCAAGAAAACTTATGGGCTTATAACCGTCAAAGCTAACCTCCGAGTAAGCGTTATCGCTTGCTACTATGAAATTAAACTCCTTTGCAAGCTCAACCACCTTTCTGTAGAACTCATAAGTTGCAACTGCCGATGTGGGATTGTTGGGATAACCTATGTACATCAGCTTGGTTTTTTTTAAAACATCTCTATCAATGGCATCCAACCGTGGCAAAAAACCGTTTTCCTCAAGTAGAGGCATCTTATAAACCTCACCACCCGCAAACATGACAGCAACGGGATATACGGGATAGCCAGGGTCGGGAACTAAAGCATAATCACCACTTTCTATGTAAGCAAGGGGAAGGTGGGCAATACCTTCCTTTGAGCCGATCAAACTGACAACCTCTGTGTCTGGGTCAAGCTCCACGCCAAATCGCCTTTTATACCAATCACTTACAGCGCGTCTAAATTCATACATACCAACATAACTTGGGTATCTATGATTTTCAGGCTTCTCAAGAGCTTTTTTTGCTGCCTCAACAATCTCATTCGGTGTAGGTATATCTGGGTCTCCCACTCCAAGGTCTATGACATCAACCCCCCTTTTTATAACCTCTTCTTTCAATCTATCAATCTCTGCAAACAGGTAGGGCGGTAACTGTCTAATCCTACTTGCAAGCTCAACCATCACAAAACCTCCATAACCTTTTCTGAATTATAACCCTTTCTTAAAAACTCCACTCTATCACCATCCAACTTAACGATTGTTGACTGTTCACCTAAAACCTTTCCAAAGACAAAACCATCAATCAACCTTTTAAACCTACTGACCACATCCCCAAATCTTGAAAGTTTCATATCAACACCTGAAATATTCATGCTTGTTGATGTTATAGGAGTCTTTGAACAAACATACTTAAGAAAAGGGGTATTAGCTGCCCTAAATGCAACACGACCTTCTGATTTTGCATAAAACGGCAAATCCAACGGTGTTTTAACCACAACAGTTATTGCATGGTCAAGAAGATACGATAACTTATCCTTATCCACATCAACAGCACTTTCCAAAATAAACTCCTTTAAAGCAATAACTATGAAAGGTTTACCGTAATCTCTCCTTTTAATTTTGTATATCCTTTTGTTCGCATAAATATCGAAAAGTCCTGCACTTATACCATAAAGTGTAAATGCTGGACACAGTATAACTCCACCAGAAACGAGTATAGAGAGGGCTCTATTGAGAGAGCCGTATTCTTTTATAATAAACACTAAATTTTCTCCCTAAGCTGAATAATGGGGTGAGTAGTGGGACTTGAACCCACGACCCCCAGGGCCACAACCTGGTGCTCTGCCAACTGAGCTATACTCACCATCTGGGTAAAATAAAAAATGGTGAGCCGCGTAGGGATCGAACCTACGACCGACGGATTAAGAGTCCGTTGCTCTACCAGCTGAGCTAGCGGCCCACACTTGCAGTAAGAAATATACCGAAAGAGAGGAATTTGTCAAGGGGAAATGTATTTATAAAAAAGTCAAAATAAGTTAAAAAGCGTAGAGAACAGAAATATGAGAGAAATCATTAGGATTCAACTTTGAAACGGAAACAATTTCTATTCTATAAATATATGGAGCAGGTGGTGCAAACTTAATATTAATCCCATGTTTATTAGATGTTGTACCACCTACCACCAAACCTTTCCTTGGTGCTTGGGTATTGCCTAAAGATGTATTTACCACCTTTAAATACACATAATAACTCCCTAATGAATATTTTAAATCATAATAATCTATAATCTTATCTATACTTGTATCTTCAGCTAAAGAAACTGTTCTTGCTAAACAACCATTGGAAGTCAAATCTGAATTAGTCCAGCTTAATGATGGAGTATTAAGTTTATAGTTCAGACATGTAGTTTTGTTGTCAACAATATTATATGGAACAGGAAAAGACTTGCTTTCTTTAATATAGCCCAAAATTGCTTCTGTCTCCCTAAAAGCTCCGTTTGCAGCTTCTACAGAGCTCCTATAAACACTAAACTCACCAGAAACTTTTGTGCTTTGAGTTGATATATACAAAGCCATACTGCCCAAAACAAGAATTACAAAAGCCACTAATATGGCTATAATCAGAGCCACCCCACTCTCGCTTTTAAATACCATACTTGTTACTCCAAATTTTTTGGCACAGCAACAACAGATAGAACCTTCCATCTATAGTGCATATAATCGTGAATTCTTGTCATATCAAAACTTTGAGCTCCACATATTGAAGAATTATCACCTACAGAAACTGTTGAGTATGGAAAGCTGTAATTCATATCTTTAATTCCATTTTGAACCAGCAGAAAAACCCTTACCTCTTTAAGCTCTTTCCGTATCTGTTTGGCAGAAAACGAAGTTAAATCCTGCGTACAGTTATCAATAACACCGTCACCGTTTGTATCAAGCTCAAAGTATACCTGAAAATCGGCTACACAGTGTAGTAAAGGATAATTTACGACACTACCATCGGATTGTCTCATAACAGCCCGTGCAAGCGTGTAAGTTCCGGAAGCGCAATCGCTTGGACTGTTAACTTGAGAGTACAGCCTGTAATCAATCCTATTAAAGGGAGCTCTTAAAGAGTTGGAACCCGTTAAACTGTTGTTTATACCATAAATAACATACACAGATCTCTGGAGCCAGGGTAAACCGTAATCTGAAGGATTGGTATCTGATTTATCTGCATCCTTTGATATAGTAAAATACAAGCTTCCACCTACAAGGGCTCTATTGTTTGCATTCATCAAAATAACATTATCTCCTCTTTTTATATTGTTGTAATTAGAAGGGCTTGAAGATGGCCATATATTAAGAGCATTATCTTTATTTATATAAGTCCAATGCTTGGAAGCTTTATTCAAACCCAATACAGAGCCTTTCAGCACAAGGTAGCTAAATTGCTTTCCTGAACTATCCCTCTTACCTACTATAGCTCTCGGCACATTTCCAGGGGAATCGTTAAACAATGTTGGGTCAAAACTGTAAAGAGTTGCCCCAGACGAAGTTGCTTCAGAATAAATCATACTATTTAAATTCCAAGGCAAACCAAAACCAGCCGTTTCAATATCTTTCCTTATAATCTCCAAAACCGGTATGTTTTCGAGTGTTTTCTTGGAAATACCTACCTCTTTTACAGTTTGTTTAACCTCATGGACAAAAATCTTAAAAGGAATACCAATAACTACTATTAAAATAGCAAGAGAAATCAAAAACTCAAGAAAGCTAAATCCATTTTCAGATAACTTCTTGTATATCATTTTTTGGCTACCACCGTAGTAATTTTATAAAAATAAGTTCTATTTCTAAATTTCCATTCAATCTTAGAATTTATAATTTTAAGATTGCCCAATGGTTGAAAAGTAATGTTGTCAAAAATTGTATACTGTTCTTTATAACTGCGTATTATATCTTTTTTGGTAAAGCTACTTGTCCCTGTGGATATCTTATCAAATGGCTTGCTCACCAGATCATATACATGATTACTCAAAATTTCAATAGCTGCATTTCTTATATCATTTCGAAGATTGTTATTCAAGACAGCAACAGATAACTGCATTAATGACACTATTGATATTCCAATTATAACAAGAGCCACCATTAACTCAAGAAGAGAGAAACCTTTATTTGCTTTTACATCTATTGCCATCCCATTCACCCAAAGCTATACGACTAACGCTAACT
This sequence comes from Desulfurellaceae bacterium, assembly GCA_015486965.1. Lineage (GTDB taxonomy): Bacteria > Campylobacterota_A > Desulfurellia > Desulfurellales > Hippeaceae > Hippea. Next base: position 8,744 of record WFQQ01000118.1, on the reverse strand, counting down.
GCAATGCAATTGTACTTAGCTGGTACATCTACATATATAGTAAAACTCCCTAAAGCCCAGTTTTTGTTCCTTACCATACCATTTCTATCAAACAATATCACAGCGCCAGGTGCAGGCCTACTTAGTGGATATCTTAAATCTATGCTTTTACCATTCTTTTCTTCAGAGTTTCCATCAAATTTCATGTTGTAATTTGTATCATTGAAAGTAAACACCGTATACTTTTTGTTGCTATCAAAATAGACACCGTGTGGAATTCCTGTATTCATAGATTTAAACCTTTGATTTGTCAAAATACTGTATAAAGATGTTATTTCGTTCTCTGCATTGTATTTTTTTATGTAGGTAGTTAAACTCGGTATACCAATAGAGAGCACTATTGTTAGTACAGCTATCATAATTAAAAGTTCTAATAATGTAAAACCTTCTAAATCGTCTTCGACAATCACCTCTCCTCCCAATTAACAACTTCATTTAAAGGAGGTGGTGGAGAAATATATGTCATAGCCTGTTGAGGTGGTGGCGCACCTGGTATTGGAGTAGGAAGTCTCCTACCTAAGTAAGCACCATGATATACTCCATTCTCAACTCCAAACCCATTTTGCAATTCTACTCTCTTTATGGCTCCCGTTGACACCTGTAAAAATAAAACACCATTGGGGTTTTCAGGTGTGCCACCATTACTATAGTTTACCATCCAAACATAAGTATTTCCCCCAAATCCACAAACATCGCTCGTTGGACTAAAAGTAGTATAAAAAACCCATCCTCTGGAAGAGACCACGGGGTCAGATATAAGCCTTTCTGCATCGTAACTACTGTTTTTAGAACTAAGGTCTATATACCAGCCATAGTTATTTATCGTGGCACTTCCGTTATTGGTAACATCTGTCAAATCAGACAAGCTCAACGCTGTATTACAACTATCAGTAAAACCACCGTTATCATAGCAGGGGTCTTTAACACCGTACAGTCTTCTTTGGCCTGAAGGATCATCTCCCTTTTTAAAAAATCTACCATCGCCAAAATAAATCCATAATGTATTGTTGTTTTTATCCTGAAGAGTTCTCACACCAGCAGTTATAGGACCAAGCCCGCTTATAAGTTTTGAAATTTTCCAATGACTCGGATCTGGGTCGTCTTCTGTTGTTAATCTTAAAACTCCACCTTTCCATCCATTATCATAATAATTATAACCAAAATACACAGCATCGTCAGAGTAATCCGTGTTTAAATCAATGGAAGAGTTAAACATTCTCCCTGCAAACGCATCATATCCACCTATTAAATCTTTGAAACAATCACTATTTCCAACTGTACATGTTGTGCCACTCAACTGCATCTTCCTCTTTAGCCTTCCCGTTTTTAAGTCAAGTACATAGAGATAAAGAGGCTGATGGGCAGTTCCATCGTAGGTGTCTGGACCGGAGGCAAAAACCACATACCAGTATCCATCTTTTTTCGTATCATCAACCTTTTCACCCTGAGCGTTAACCCTTTTTGCAGGTATATGTACAATTGCAGGGCCAGTGGTAGTAAAAGCAGTATTGTTATCGGAAAACTCCCACAAAACCTTTGGATTTTCTGGGTCTGTTACATCTATAGCAAAATACGAAGACAAACCCACACCATTTGGAACATTACCAGTATCATTGGGAGGATGTATTGCCTCTGCAGAATTATCTCCACATGCACCACCCAAATTCAATCCGCCAATCAATATGGTTCTCCAGCTGTTTTTCGTTTTTACAACCGTAGGATAGTCGTTATCATCCGTACCAGGAGCTTCAATGCTTGCATCAAATATGTAAGGGGTTAAATCTACAAAGTATATATGGCAGTACTTTTTATTCATATAGTATTTTAAATAGGGTAAAACATTTTTGGGTATAAATGCCCATGCTTCTGAGCCCAATGTGTACGCAGCGGGCACTTTAGTAAGCTTTGCCACATTGCCATTTGAAGAATTAAGCCTTACCACCTTTCCCAGCCTAAAGGCGTGTAGCATACCATCATTAGCTCCAACAAAAACCATCGCTCTGTTTTTATACCCTTCACTATCTACAAATTGTTTATATGTGTTGTCACTGTATCCATAAGGAGGCGCTCTATCGTAATCATTCAAAGGCGAACCCGAAACTATCTTAGGAGTAGAGTACACAATATCTCCTAACTTCCACACATGGGTCTCTGAGCCTATTGTAACCGTCCTTTTCCTATATCCGTTAATGTCTTCTCCTCTTATGTAATCTATAACATCCTTAGCTAAAGAATCATTATCAACATCTAAATAATTTTTCAAAGCTGAAGCATTTGAATCTATAAAATTACCCTTGTTTGGATCACTATACAAACCACTTAAATCGGTGAAAATTTTCCTTGAGTCAGGAGATGTTCTCCACAATGTAAGTCCAGCATCCCATAGGTACTTAACATCTGAGATATCCTCATCAGGCATGGATGTGTCAGGCTTTCCGTCTCCGTCCGAATCTTTAAACACATGGGCTTTCGTTGTGTTTGTCGAGTTATCGAAGTAAAATTGAATAACATAGTCGTTAAATAGATTTAATACCTTATTTTTATCCGTATCCTCTCTAATGTTTTGAGCAAATGAGCCCATATAGAACCATAAATTTTTAAGTGACCCTGGCCAAATTATTTCAGTTTCATTATCAAAGCCCTTTTTGGGATAAAACAGTGCCTGTAAAATCAAAGAACCGTTGCTATCATTTGTTGCAAGAATGGAGGCAGGTGTACCTGTCGAAACCCGTTTTAATATCTCAGAAATAGTCCCTTTTATAAAATCCTCAATCAAATAACCATTATCAGCTTCAAGGTAGTTATCGGGAACGCCATCGCCATTTTTATCCCACTCAGCCTGGAGGTCTGGTTTTCCATCTCCATTTAAATCTGTAAAACCCCCGTATTTAGCAGCTGTCTTTAAAAGCTCTCGTGCTCTTTGACTTTTACCAAATGTGTAAATAGTGTAAAGAGTCAGATTCTGTTTGCCAGGAAGATCTCTCCTTAAGTCAGAAACATGAGCATAGTAAGCTGCACCCTCCAGATAATAAGTTCCATCACTGGATAAGGTAGAGCACCATTTAGAGTCGTACCCTTCTTCATCAGCTATTTTATCCATCCAGGTTTTAACATTAAAACTGGTGTCTGAAACAGGTAAAGTATATCCCCTAAAACATGTTCCTGGTAAATTCATATCCTTTGTTGACTCTCCGTCTGTTATTAAAATCACAAAATTTTTCTGACACCTATACTGAATAGGGTCATGGCTTGAATAATTCACCCCTTCATTGTAGGCCGACTGTGTAGCTTCAAAATACCTTATTGCCTCGTAATAGGTCTCGGCAAGGGGTGTCCAGTTATGCGGATAGAGAGGAGGATAACCTTTTGGTATTGCGTTTGGGTATTTATTTTTATCATAAACATCCTGGTCCAAATAAAAAGAAGCAAGGTTAGTGTTATTATCGGATATATAACTATAAACTTTTCCCCCGTCACCTCTGCCATCGCCATCTTCATAATCACTACCATGATTAAAAACCATCAAACCGACTCTTACCTTTTTTGTTATTTCCTGTAAAATTCCTGTTGGTTTTCCATTTATCTTAACCCTTATTGCATATTTATCACCGTCAATCTCAAACCAAAATCTATCGTTTCTTGTTTTATTAGAACCGTCATAATCAGTGCCAACATAAAAAGTATCGTCGTTATAGTCATAGGGGAAATAATTGTCAGATTCATTTTCATCATATTTTTTCATAAATTTGTAACCCCTATAAGGTAACTCATCTGCATATTTTTCTATGGTGTTAAAACCCTGCAAAAACTCATTGTTTCCTATTTTTTTATAATTACCACCAATTAGTACCTTTAACAGTATATCGTACCTCCTCATTGTAAGCCAATTGAGGAAATTGCCACTCCATTCACCATTTGAATTTTTATAAAAGTAATCACCGTCCTCGTCGTAAGAGTATTGAGAGTCAGGGTCAAAGATACCGTAATACTTACGGTTTGGGTCAAATGATGTGTCAACTTTATACCTTGCTAAACCCGAAGGCCAATAAGCAGGAAATTTCATACTGCCTGAATTATCAACTATAAACAGGACATTGGGTGTAACAGAAGAAACCAAAAATGGAGGAACAGAACAATAGTTGGACATGCTCTGGCCATATACGTCCATTGGTAAAAACCAGAAAAACACTAACAAAATCGCCCACATGTACATTTTTTGTGTTAACAACTTAAAAAACATCATATTCATCACCAAACCCTCAACTGTTATTCTGGCATCCTTAAGATTATAATTTTGCCCACAAAACCAAACCTGTTGAGCACAACAATTACAGGATCATCGATAAGAACACTATCCTTCTTATCTTTACTCTTAACTTTAAAATAATTAAGACTTACTTTTTTATAAATAAACTCTTTATCACAATTGGTGTAACAATAACTTTTAATAAGAATCTTGACTGTCTTTGATAGCTTGAAAGCAACAACTTTACCGTTCACCCTGCCTCTTACAAAACCATTTGAAACTAAAACTCCATTATCAAAGACTAACTTGTGTTGAATTTTGACTGAATATATCGGTTTAGCGTGTGATACGCTAAATGAAACAAGTAAAAAACAACCTATAAGAATTTTAACAGGTAAAAGCCTTAACAAAATACTTACACCGCCTTTATTAATCCTTACTACACCAACCATATCCCACCCCTAACTCACAGCCTAAAAGCGATTTGAAAACCTCAACTAACTTAACACAATTCCTGCTAAAATACAATTGTTGCAAATTAATAATAAATAAACAATATGAAAAAACCGTGAATTTTTATGAGAAAAAACAATAAAACTTGCCTTTTTTCTGAAAATTTATAACCTTCTTTGAAAAAAACAGGAGGAGCCTATGCTAAAAGACAAAATCATAGGTATTATAGGCGTGGGTAAGATGGGTTCTGCCCTTTTAAGCGGCCTTTTGAGTGTGGGGATCAGCAAAAAAAACATCATAGTATCCGACACACCTGAAAACGCTAAAAGGATAGAGGAGAAATTTGGTGTTAGGGTTATGGACAACCCTCAACTTGCCAAAGAGTCAGACATCATTATTTTAGCAGTTCAACCAATAGACATTGTTGAATGCTTGCAGAATATATATCCATTTATAGATAATAGCAAGCTAATCATATCAATAGCTGCAGGAATAAAGGTTGAGGTTATGCGCTCAATTCTCAAAAAAGGTAGGTTTATAAGGGTTATGCCCAACATTGCGGCAATTGTAAAACAGGCGGCAAGCGCAATATATTGTGGCCCAAGAACAACCAAAGAAGACGAAGAGATGGCTATGGCAATTTTGGGTCTTGTTGGTGAGGTTGTTGTAATACACAACGAGCGCTACATGGATGCTGTAACGGGTTTATCAGGAAGTGGTCCAGCCTATATCTTCGAAGTTATAGAGGCACTGGCTGATGGTGGTGTTAAGGTGGGGTTGAGGAGAGAGGATGCCCTGAAGCTCGCTGCACAGACGGTAAAGGGAGCCGCTGAATTGGTTTTAAAAACGGGTAAACATCCGGCGGAGCTAAAAGATATGGTTGCATCCCCCGGAGGAACAACAATATTTGGACTTGCGGAGCTTGAAAAGAGGGGCACCAGGGGCTCATTTATAGAGGCTGTGGCAGCCGCAACAAAACGCTCCGAAGAATTGGGCAAATAACTACTCCCTTTCTATTTTAATTTCTACTATGTGAGCAGGCTCCTTCTTAACAAGGCTGCTTTTTCTTGCCTGCTCCTCTTCTATTTTTTTTCTCAAAGCCTGCTCAAGGTTTTCAATAATCTCATGCAGCTGCTCAATCTGCTTTCTCATCCTCATTATAATATCAACCCCTGCCAGATTCACGCCCAACTCCTGCGTCATCTCCCTTATAAATTTAATGTCCTCAATATCCTTATCTGTATACAGCCTGATATTACCCGTTGTTCTAATAGGTTTTATAAGCCCCTCTCTTTCGTATTCCCTCAATGTGTGGGGATGGATGTTTAGTATTTCAGCTACCATCCCTATTGTGTAGTATCCGTTGTTTTTTCTCCTCATGATTTAGTCCCCCAATGCCTGTTTTATACAATCATCCTCTTTTACATTCTTAGGAATTTTAACCTTAACCTTAGCGTAAAGTGGATCACCACCTATGCCTTTGCCCTTTATTTTAAACACCTGATCACACTGAGTCCCCTTTGGTATCTTAATCTTAACAGCACCATCTGGTGTGTTAACCTGCGCTGTCCCGCCAAACAGTGCCGTTATAAGTGGAATCTCAAATGTTGTATATAGCTTTCCGTCCTTAATCTCAAAGTTGGGGTTGGGTCTAACATTTACTATTATATGTAAGTCGCCACGACCACCAGGACCTGGCTGACCCTTTCCTGGCACTCTCAATTTTGTTCCATTTTTGATGCCAGGTGGGATTTTAACCTTTACCTTCTCTCCGTTTATATTGAGGGTTATGGTTGTCCCCTTAACGGCGTCCATGAAGTCGAGATCCATGGAGTAGTAAATATCGGCACCCTTGGGTTCATAGGTGCTTCTAAAACCACTCCTCCTTCCCGCTCCAAAAAGGTTTTCAAATAGATCTCCTATATCAAACTCCTCACCGCTTGAGTAACCTCTAAAGTTGCCAAAATCAAATCCAAAGTCTTTAAATTTACTGAAGTCATAAGCATTCCCGCTGGAATCAAATCCCGAGAAGCCAAACTGGTCATACTGTTTTCGTTTCTCAGGATCTGAAAGAATAGAGTAAGCCTCGTTTATCTCTTTAAACTTCCTCTCAGCCTCTTTGTTGTTGGGGTTCAAATCTGGATGGTACTTCCTCGCAAGCCTTCTATAAGCTTTCTTAATTTCTTCGTCAGTAGCGTTCTTCGAAACTCCAAGAACCTCGTATGGATCCCTCATAGTTCATCACCTCACGACTAAAAGTTGCTAATATTAATATAACCTTTATAATCTCATTGTCAAGTATTTGAACACCGAATTTTCCTTATAGAGACAGAAATCAAAAAAATTCAAAAAAATTTCATCCCAAACCTTGACAATATTAATGTGAGGGTTATATTAGGTATCGGAATTGAAAAATGAGAAAAAGGAGGTGAAAGCCATGTTGAACACATTGGAGCCTTTCAGAGAGTTGACAACCCTTCAGGAGAGGTTAAGCAGGGTTTTTGATGACCTTTTGCCAACACCAACAAAAAGCAAGGATACAAGCGAATGGATTCCTGCGGTTGATATCTACGAGACCAAGGATGCAATCCACATCGAGGTTGAAGCACCCGGGATGAAGGAGGAAGACATAAAGATCAACCTTGAGAACAACACATTGACTATCTTTGGCGAAAGGAAATTCGAAAGAAAAGAGGAAGGCAAGAACTACTACAGGATGGAGAGGAGCTACGGTTCCTTCTCAAGAAGCTTCCTGTTGCCTGAAAATGTGGATGTGGAGAAGATTCAGGCAAAATACAAAGACGGTCTGCTAACAATCGTGATACCGAAAAAGCCTGAATCCAAGCCGAAGGAGATTCCAATCCAGAAAGAAGACAAATAGGATGGCAATGTCGGGGGAGGGGAGCCCTCCTCTGATTTTGTTATCCAATAATTTTTCAGGAGGTAAAAAATGGATATCAACAGATTAACTGTAAAATCCCAGGAGGCTCTGCAAAATGCAAAAAGCATAGCCGAATCCCACAAAAATCAACAGGTAAGCTCTCTACATCTTTTGAGAGCAATTGTCTCAGACCCCGATAGCGTTGCAGTTTCAATACTCAAAAAGTTAGGGGTAAGTGTACCAGATTTTATCTCATACACAGACCAGCTTATCGAGAAAATACCAAAGGTAGAATTCACATCACCATCAGGTGGTCAAATATACATAACAAAAGAGTTAGAGGATGTGTTCAAACGCGCCGAAGAGCAGATGAGAGAGATGGAGGATGAGTACATCAGTGTTGAGCATTTCCTCATTGCAATGAGTGAAAAATGTGATGCAGCCGAGGTTTTCTCACATTTCAACATTAAAAAGGACGAACTTTTAAAAGCCCTTATAGATATAAGGGGTGGAGTCAGGGTTACAGACCAGAATCCGGAGGAGAAATACGAAGCCCTCAAAAAATATGGAAGAGACCTTACTGAGCTTGCAAGGAGTGGTAAGTTAGACCCCGTTATAGGAAGGGATGAAGAGATAAGAAGGACAATCCAGATACTCTCAAGAAAAACAAAGAACAATCCAGTGCTCATAGGTGAGCCAGGCGTTGGAAAAACGGCAATTGTTGAAGGTCTTGCGCAAAGGATTGCAAAGGGCGATGTTCCTGAAAGCATCAAAGACAAGGTTATCATCGAGTTAGATTTAGGTTCTCTAATCGCAGGCGCAAAGTTCAGAGGAGAGTTCGAAGAGAGACTGAAGGCGGTATTAAACGAGGTTAAGCGCTCCGATGGAAGGATAATCCTTTTCATTGATGAGCTTCATACCGTTGTTGGAGCGGGAGCAGCAGAAGGGGCTATGGATGCCTCTAACATGCTGAAACCGATGCTTGCAAGGGGTGAGTTGAGGTGTATAGGTGCAACAACCTTGAAAGAGTATAGAAAATACATTGAAAAGGATGCTGCCCTACAGAGGAGATTCCAGCCGGTATATGTTAAAGAGCCATCCGTTGAGGACACAATCTCCATACTC
>WFQQ01000117.1 GCA_015486965.1 Desulfurellaceae bacterium | reverse complement strand
TGAAGGACTTAAATAAAATAGTAGATAGCTTTGTTAAAGTACTTATAGGCATATTCCATCATAGAATCGAATACCCTGAAGAGGAGCAGAAAAGCGGTGAGTATAACAGTAATAAACAGAAAGAACCTGCCACACAGCAAAACAGTTGAGAATTTTGTTGCATTCTTGACAGAGCAGTTCGATATCGACGAAGATAAAGAGATTAATGTTTTACTTACAGATGACCAGGAAATTAAACTTTTAAACAAGCAGTTCAAGCAAAAAGACTCTCCCACAAATGTTTTGAGCTTTTACGGATACGATGATAACGGGATTTTGGGAGACATAGCTATTTCCATTGAGACAGTAGAGAAAGAGGCTAAAGAACAAGCGAGAGATTTTCTATCATATCTGCTTTTTATAGTTGCCCATGGGTTCTTACACCTTTTGGGCTACACACACGAAACCATGGAGAAGTTCGAAGAGATGATGACAGTGCAGAATAAATTGGTTAAAGAATACTTAAACTCAAAAGGGGTGAAACCATGAAAAAGTTGCCAGCCAAACCTGTTGCTGTATTGGCACTTGGAACATCAATGTATTTAGCCTTAAAAAAATCTGGGGCTTTGGAGACATTAAAGGAAGATATACAGACCGTTTTTGAAAGGGATCCGGCTGCACGGAGTGTGCCTGAGATAATATTCTGCTATCCCGGTTTGCACGCTTTATGGTTCCACAGGGCTGCACACTTCCTGTGGGAGCACAACTTCAAGCTTGCAGGGCGGTTTCTTTCACATATATCACGATTTTTAACGGGTATAGAGATTCACCCAGGTGCAAAGATAGGCAAAAGATTCTTCATAGACCATGGAATGGGGGTTGTAATCGGAGAAACAACTGAGGTCGGAGATGATGTTACGCTCTACCAGGGCGTTACGCTTGGTGGAACAAGTTTAAAGAAGGTTAAAAGACACCCAACCGTTGGAAACAATGTTGTTGTGGGTAGCGGAGCCAAAGTGCTTGGAGCCTTAAAGATAGGTGACAACTCAAAGATAGGCTCAGGCAGTGTAGTTATAAGGGATGTGCCAGAAAACTCCACCGTTGTTGGGATACCTGCAAAAGTAATCAAGAAAGAGAAGGTTGACAAAAAAGTAGATTTAGAGCATACAAAATTGCCAGATGTGGAAGGTAAGGTTATAAGATATCTACTGCATAGAATAGAGGAGTTGGAAAAAGAGATTTCTGCCCTAAGGGAAGGTAAACCTGAAACCATAGATAGAGAGCGAAAGAAAGAAGCAGAAGAGCTCAAAAAGATTGAGAAATACATAAAGAGCTACGAAATAGAGGGGTTAGAGTAAAAGCTAAATCTTAAGGCCTATTTTTTTAGACACATCCAAAATAACGCTATCCAAAGCCTCTATAAGATCGGATGGTATTTTTTCTTTGAATTCTGTCCTCATTATGTCTATTGCCTCTTCGTATCCATAGCCTCTCCTGTAAGGTCTTTCGCTTATAAGTCCGATAAATACCTCCGCACAGCATAGTATCTTGGATTCCATTAGTATATCATCGCAAAGCAGACCATAAGGGTATCCTGTACCATCGCAGAACTCATGATGCTGGAGAATGGGCTTAGATATAGGATATAGCTCATTTACAGGGTAAACAATGGAAGCCCCTATAACTGGATGGTGCTTAAGCGTTGAATATTCAGCATCTGTCAGTTTATCGCTCTTTATAAGAAAATCAGATATAATTTGCACTGTTCCTATGTCGTGCAAAAGGGCAGCGTAACGAAGTGTCTCAAGTTGCTGTTCGTCGAAACCTATATAAGAACCAAGAGACTCCGCAACAGACTTAACCATTTGAGAGTGTCCTTTATAAAACCTGCTCTTATCTTCAGAGGATTTGACAAGATCGATTAATATATTTAAATAGTTCTCTATTATCGGCTTTCTAACAACTACAAGTGAGATCATATCAAGCATTCTTCCAAACTCTACAACCTTCTCCTTAGGTATATCCACCCCGCACACCTTCACCAAAATCCCCGTTCCTCTCACATAGAAAGTTCTACACGCTTTTTCTGTATAAACACCGTCTCTATATATTTCATTATCCCAAACAACCTCTACAAACTGCGGATTAATCACCATCTTTGCAATATTTCCCAAGAAAGATACGGTAAATTTTCTATTTGAAGAAAAGGCTACAAAAAACTCAGAAGACTTCTGCCTGATACTAATAAGCTCTACCTTATTCTTATACTTTTGTATAATCTTGAGTAAACTTGCTGTCTTCAATATGGCAAGCAAAGACTCCTTAAAAGGAGACAGATTTATATGAGTTTTAGACAAAAACAGCATTGCAACATCACCCTCTTCCACATGAAACATCTTGTATCTTCCATACTTTTTGACATTTAAACTATAAACTCTATCGGGTAGCTTAGAATGTCCGCCTTTAGCTGCCTCCCCTCCAAGTAGATTTACACCCTTCTCATCATAAGAAATGTTGGTTATTCTAATATAAGAAGACCCGACTTTCTCATAAACTCCAACATCAACTATATAGGGATAGGAAAGTTTTAAAGCCTCTTTTATACAATCGGGAAGAGAGTCTAAATCATCAACAATCTTCCCGCACTTGTTTATCTTGTCCACTATTAATTTATTTTTTGCATATCTTTTAAGCAGGAAAAACAACAAAACTATAACAACAAAAAGGATAGCGACTAAAGACAAAAGCAGGGTCTCCATAAAAACCTCCTACAACTATTTATAAAGAAAAATATCACCAACAGGCTGAAGTAAACCACCAAAATAGGTTTGTGAATGCAACCTTATGTGGAAAAAACCCTTCCTTGTTTCTATTATTTTACCGTTCAATGCATCGTAAACCCTATTATGGCCGAAAGCTCTAATCTTTAGAAAACACTCTGGACTTCCAACAACTGAAAATCCGTTTGTGAAAAACCTTACATAAGCTTTACCCTTACCACAGCTAATAGCCTTATATTCACCAAGAGGTTTACCAAGCTTAATGCTGTACACTCTATCTTCAACAAAACTGAGTCCCACATCTCTACCGCACACGAAATTTATACCGCCAACCAAGTATGCAACCGCCTCACTAAAAAACAACGCCTGCCTATCTACTTTTGGCCTGTAGATATTAAAATCTTTTCCCTTAAAATAGACAGTTCCATTGGTTTTTACATAAAAAGGCAGGGCATAATTTAAAAATACAAACTCAATTGCAGGGTTTACTCTTTCAGCCTGTTCAATAAAACGCTTTCCATAGTGAATAGCCACCTCTGGTTTTTCAATCTCTGTCTCACAAACTTTCCCCAAACCATAATCTTTTATAAAAACCTCACTACATACACTGCTTTCGTCTGTTGTAAAAACGCTCTCTGCTACATCAAAATCTGCATATCTATCGAACATTGCATTTTTCGAGCGGAACCCTCTATTCAATATAATAAGCACACCTTTATTTTTCAGGGCTTTCAAAAACTTGAGAACCTGAAGGTCATAACTTTTTTCACCAAATTTCCTTTCATATTCCCTAACAAGAAAGACAAAGCTTTTATCATCTTGAAAAGCCTTAAATCCTGAAGCCCAGTCAAAAAAGACACCACTATATCCTGTTTTTTTCAAAGTTGCCAATATGTGTTTAACCCGTGCCTCGATAAAGCTATCAGTGAAAGAAAAGAAGTAGTCCTTGCAGCCATACCTTTTTCCCATGGGATCTGGGTCTTCTGGCGAAGAATCTATAACCCAGCTGTTTAAATGCTTCAATACAGCTCTATGCCACTCATCAACACTACCCTTGCAAAAGTAGTCTGCTGGCAACCAATCATAAAAAACCAGTTTAACACCCCTTTTCTTTAGGCTCTCCACCATACTTCTTTTCCAGATTTTACCCGTTACAACCACACTGAAGTTAGAGAGGAATTCTATGTAGTTTTTGTCAGGATTAGAGTAATCAAAAGCAACACCACCCTTTGCGTATGCAAAGAAGCTGAGTTTAATCAAAAGTAGCATGGCAAAAAATAGCGTCCTACCTTTCACCAACAATGGCTTTCACTCCCTCTTTTTTTATCTGTTCTTCCCTCTTTAATTTCATATATTTCCTGTTGTCAATTAAATAAACGGTAACGCCTCTATCTTTAAACCACACCTTTATATTTTTATGGGTTGCTGCATACTGTGCTATCCAGCTCTTTAAAGCCATTTCAAGGTCTATCCTCCACCTATACCACATCTCATTCATTCCCATAAACTTCTTTGGTATATTTTCATCAAATATGAATATATAGTCGGTTGGAATTTTCAAATATTTGTCCGTGGGCTTATATTTCAACAAAAAATTATAGATATTAATATGGTAACCCTTGCTCACAACCTGTGGAAACTGTTGAACCTTGGCAACAATAGTATATGTAAAAGGCTGAAAATTCCTCCTTATCTCAGAAACAAGGTAAGGAAACTCCTTGTGTTCTATGTCATATATAGAGTCATAGAAATACCTTGAAAATACATAGGAATGGGATGGAGCACACATTATCATAAAGAAAGCTGCAACAAGTATAGCAGTATGGGACAAAAATTGATAAATGTCTTTCTTGAGCTTGCTGAACAGATAAGCCACTGGAATCTCGAACAGCGTAAAAAAGAGAACAGACAAATCTAAAGCCCAAACGAGCGCTAAAACATCATTTATTCTTTTTTTATCTGCAAGCTGAGGTAAACCAAAGTTTGGGAAAAAGAACATCAGCAAAACGCCTATCGTAATTGCACCGCAATAACCAAGATATGCAAATCTTTTTGGTTTGAAAATACCTGCCACCAAAAAGATTACAGATAGAACCAAGAGCCCAAGAACAGCCTTGGTAGGAACAAATAACACTACAGAATATATATCCGTGGTTTTAATTGTTGCGTGGGGATTTTTTGTATGCAGAAGAACATCCAAAAATGGAGCAGCCTTTCCAATGAAATCGGGTAATCCATAGATAAAAAACTGCACCATCCAAACACTACCCAAAAAAACTGCGGCAAATGAAACCAGACTTCCCTTTAAAAAAAATCTCAAGTTTACACTCCCTTTGAGAAGAGCGTAGATAAACACGGGAAGAAATGTAAAAAGTATTGTAACTCCGGCAGCAGCGTGAATGGAAAGGGTTATAGCAGCAGATATCCCATACAGAAAAAGGTATATATCCCTTTTTGTCTCTAAAGTTTTTATAAACAGATAGAGCGTGACTATCAAAAAGGCAAAGGCGTGCTCCTCGCACAGGAATGTTGTCATTCTCCAGAAAGAATAGAAAATGTTAAGGTAATCGTTGTTTGTAAAAGTTGTATTATTAGAAAAATATACTCTGAAGAATTTAAAATGCAGTATATGGGGTGAACTTGTAATAAAATCCTTCCCCAGAAAATAAGCACCGTATGTATATGTCATAATAAAAGCAAACACAAGCATGCCAAAAAGAGGTGCATCCGTTTTTACGCCTTCCAAACCACTCAATCTTTTTGTAAGGTACCTAACTGTTAGAAAAACTCCAAAATACATAACTGCGGTGTAAAAAACAGGAGCAATATTGAGGAGAGATAGCGGATCCAAGTTTGTAAATATGTTAATCGTGTGGATTATCATTGGATCTCCCCACATGTATGGGGCTCCTGCAGTCCTATCTATCAACAGATTCTTTTTTAAAATGTTAAACCAGTAATAGAACTGACTGATATCTGGAGTTGCCTCCACATAACTTATAAACCCTCTATACAGAATGGGGAAAAAGGATACAACAAAAACAACGGCAAGAACAACAATGGTGGCAAGTGTCTTTAAATCTATAACAGAGACAAACCGATATAATGCCCTATTGAATCTCCTTGTCATATACCTAAAGTAGGTTTTCCATTTCTCACTAAACCTAATAGAGCGATAGATAAATTCTCTATAAAGGTTTATTATATATAGTGAAATAGACTTCCTATGATAACATTTTACAAAGCATAGTTTCAGTAATGCGAAAAACATTACAAGAAACATAAAACCAAACATCTTAAGCAAAACAAAATACGGGAAAACAAGAGCAGAAAAGCCTGTCATAACCACCAAATTAAACAAGACTTTATCCCATTTGTCATCCAGCTTTTCGTATAACTCTTTAGGTATAACAACCCTTGGAGTTAAGTAGTAGTATATGAAGCAGGCTGCGATAAATTTTAAAGAGCTAACTACCTGTTGCTCAAATATCGCCCTTTCAACAATCATCACTTACTAAAGGCTCTGCATCTATTTCTCATTATCCATCTCAACAGATTCCATCTATAAAGCTCACCGTCATAGTGAACATCAAGAAAATCAAATGGAACCGTTGTGATTACCTTGCCCCTGCCGCAATTTATATAACTCGCATACACTCTGCCTTTGTACTTAATTATAGGTTTACCTTCTACAGCAAAATAAACACCCAAATAGTCGTACTGAGAGAGCTTTAAACGGTGGATGCCCTTAAGTAAATTGGGTTGTTCAGAAAAAGACTTCAAAACTACAATGCTTTTATTCAATGGCTTAGTGTGGAATTTGTCGATCATTTTGGCTCTTAAAACAAACAGATTTACTTTCCTTCCAAAAACCTTTATACTCCTAAGTTTTTTAAACAGAAGATGTAATTTTCGTTGAGTTAACCTGTTCAGCGAAACATCGTAGCTTGAAATGTAAATGGCAGACTCTATCCATAGCACACCGCCCCTTTTAATCCAATCCTTTAAAATCTTTAGCTCCCTAAAAGATACATTGTATGTGTAGCTCAAATCTTTAAGAAAATCTTTAGACTTAAAAGAGAAATTGCCTATCCAGAGCGGTTTAACATAAATAACATCGTAAAGGTAAGGATTAAACCTTAAACTCCAATAGTCTGCATCCTGAAAAGATACTGCACTCCATCTGCACTTAATCGCTGAATAAAACTCAGGTGGAAATCTACCGCCAAAATCAATAATGGGTCTGTATGAAACGAACGGAAAACCACTTAACATTTGCTCTTTGGTCGGACTCTTTTTTCCATGAGTATAAATGGGTGTTTCAATTATGTTAATTTTTTCTGGTTTTGATAGTATGTCGCATATATCGTAAACACACCCTTTCCTATATCTTCTATGTGTAGAGCAGCCCGAAACAATAAAAAGTACCAGGATAACAATTGAAATCTTAATTAGAGTTTTCATTTTTAACCTCCCTTTTTAAAATATCCTCAAAGCTAATAAACTCAACACCTTTCTTGTTCCAGAATTGCAACAATTCAACAAACAAATTTTTAGGATTCTCAAGGTTTACATTGTAAAAAACCTTTCTTAGAAAACTTCCATACACAAACGAATCTCTACCATCTACAAAATCAAATGGATGAACATAAATCACCCTGTGCTCATCTTTAATCTTTTTAAATAAAAATTTATATGGTAGAAATCCAACCTTTGCAAGCCAAAGAATCCCGCAGGG
>WFQQ01000116.1 GCA_015486965.1 Desulfurellaceae bacterium | reverse complement strand
TATCCCAACGCCGATATAGCTTTTTATAACAGAGCTTTGGTGTGGCTTAAATTAGGCAAAACAAAAAGGGCGCTTGAAGACCTGCGCAATGCCGTTATCTTCTCAAGCTACACAAACCCCACATACTTCAAAGCCCTTATAAACCTTGAGATAGAGAACAAAATGTACATTCTGGCTTTAAAAGATCTGGAAACCATGGAAGAGCATCTGGGTCAAAGCTGTTTTACAAAGCTAAATAAAGCTCTCTGCTATATTAAATTGAAACAGCTCAATCAGGCAGTAGATGAGCTAAATAAAGTTAAAAATACAACTCCAAACTGTCTGGAAGAAAAAAATAAACTGCTGGAGGAGATTAAAAATGATAATAACACTCACGACTGACTTTTCTGATAGTGGTGGATTTGTTGCACAGCTCAAGGCTGAGCTTATAAGACTGTTCGGTGAAGATGTTAAGATAATAGATATAACCCACAACATTGCACCCTTCCGCTCCATTGAAGCTGCATACATTATAAAAACAACCCTACCTGCATTTCCTGAAGGCTCTATTCACATAGTAGTCGTTGATCCGGGTGTCGGTACGACAAGAAGCATAGTCGTGGTTAAGTGCAAGGGACAATATATAGTATCTCCAGACAATGAAACTCTATCAATGGTTGAGCCTGAAGCCATAAGGGAGATTGACAAATCAGAGATAAACCCGCAAAGCTCAAAAACCTTTGAGGCAAGGGATATCATGGTAAAAGCAGCCTACATGCTCTTCAAAAAGGGGTTTGAAAACTTAGGAAAACCCAAAAAATCACTAAGCCATAGCTTGAAACCTACGGTGGAAAACAAAAAGATTACAGGTCATATTGTTTATATAGACAATTTTGGAAATTGCATATCCAACATCAATGAAGAGTTGATTAAAGATGGCTTTACAAGAATAAGACTCAAAAACCTTGAATTCAGACATTTAGAAGATACCTATCACTCACCCACCTCACTCTATAAAGCACTGATAAATTCAGCAGGGTATCTGGAGTTTGCTTACTTTAAAAAGAAGTTTTCCGAAGAGTTTGGGATTGATTACCTTGACGAAGTAAATGTCTATCTACAATGATTAGCAAGGCTAAAGCAGTAAGATAGATAGCCAAAAGTATTGGCAGGTTTAAACTTATACTTAAAGGCTTTGCAAGGGTAGAAAACAGTGCTATAAGCTTTAAAAATCCCACCCCAACCAAATATACAATTTTAAAAATGAATAATTTAACAGTAGAGTAGGGTAGAAAGGAGGCAAAAATTCCAACAAATGATACTGGAACCACAACAAACCCAAACAGGGGAACAGCTACTAAATTTGCAACCACAGAAATAGGCGAGATTTTTGAGAAATAGTAGCTACTTATGGGCATGGCAAATAGAGACATGAGAAACATAAACAGGAGTGTTTTTAAGGCTCTGTTTAAATCTGCTCTTTTAAGGGGCGAGTAGAGTATAAGGGCAAAGAATGTCATTAAAAAAGACATTACAAAAGAGGGGTTCATAATGGAAAGGTAGTTTGTGGAGATAAATACTGAAGCTATGAGAAAGAGAACATTTAAAGAGGAGTGGGTTTTTGAAAAGATTAAAGAGAGCACAAATAGAACAATCATCAGAAAAGACCTTATGGCAGGGATATGAAGCCCCGATATGAAAAAGTAAACCAAGGTTGGCAGGAAAGCCATTAAACTTGCAACAACTTTCAGGTTAAATCGCCTGTAAATGTAGCCTACAGAAGAAGAAAAATAGTAAAAAATCAGATAGAACATACCGAAGACAAAACCCATGTGCAGTCCCGAGACAGCCATTATATGCGCCGTTTGAGTGTTTATAAACCCTTTTTTAATTTTAGACCTGAACCTGCCATCGCCAAGTATAGCGGAACTCAAAAAATAGTGAACAGTCGACGGAAGAAAATAGTAAAACTCACGCTCAATTCTATCCCTTATCTGGTTGAAAAACGAAAGGGGTTGACTCTTACCAACAACCCTGATGCCACCTGCATATCCAACTCTACTTACAGAAATAGAGCGAAGGTAGTTTACAAATCCTGTATTCTTAAAAGAGTCCACACTTTTCAGCTTTGCCCTGAATGTTATAATATCACCCACCCTTAAACCTTTATACCTTGGAGAGACAAAAAGATAGAGCATGCATCCGTTAGATTTCACCATTAAATTCAGTCTTTTCCCTTCTGAAAGGTTAGTAATGACACCTTTTCTGGGTGCTTTACAGATGCTATGTTTCAACCCCCTCACAAAGAAAAGAAAAAACAGTAGGGTAAAAAACACAAAAACGGGCAAAAGCTTTTTATTGAAATAAAAACCCAGCCCAAAAGCTACTGCGCAGAAAAATATGAAGAAAGGAGACAAAATAAGAGAAAGTGAAAGGAAGAGTAAAAATAAAAAGACAAAGAGAAAGGGGTTGGAGTATGCAACCCCATCAAGAATATCTTTCATTCTATTAAAGCTGCAAGATAGCCAACAACTTGTGAATAGTCACCGTTTACCTCACCGCTTGTTCTATGGTCTAAAACCGTAAACTTATGCGCTCCCAACAGTTTAGAGGCAGAAACGGCAATATAGGCAGGACCAACACCGCACATTGTGATATTGTGATACTGGCAAACCCTCATCATCTCATTTTCGTCAAGGTTGCTCAAAGCCTCAATAACAAGCTGATCCTTTTTAAGGGTCACATCATGGCTTTCATAATGGTTCATATCGCTTGAGACCACCATCAAAACGCTCTTACCACTGCTTTTTATGGCTTCCGCCATGGTTTCAGCAACAGAGCTAAGCTTCGAGATATTATGTGTTCCAACCACTATGGTTACAACCTTGTAACTTTGAGGCGTGATGTAATCTATAAAGGGAAGCTGGACTTCTATGCTATGCTCTTGAAGATGGGCATAGTAATCTATTTCAACATAACTGTTGTCAGAGAGTTTTTGTATAAGCTCTTCATCAGGATAAACAGAACCAAAGGGCATGGCGTACACACCATCGAAAACAGAAATCTCAGCCCCAAGCCCCGTATGGTTTGGACCCATCACAATGTAGGTATCAAACGGTTCAATAACACTGTAAGCTTCTGCCGCCACATGACCTGAGTAGACATATCCTGCGTGTGGAACAATGATAGCCTTTGGTTTAACCTTGGGCTGGATATTCTTTACCACACTGCTCAGATACCTGTTAAGCTCATTCGCATTACCAGGATAGAATAGGTCTGCCACCGCAGGCTTTCTAACAAACATCTCGCACCTCAACCTGAGCTTTTTATCATGGTTTTCAACTGCTCAATATCTTCCTTTGTGGCAAGCCCAAGCTCATTGGCTACCTTTTTAAAGTCCTCTAAAACCATCTCTCTAAAGTTCTCTTTTCTCCTCTCAAAATGCTCTTTACCCACCTCAATCAAACTCTTCTCCTCGAGCTCCTTCTTTCCCTCCTCTATAAATGAATCAACAATTTTTTCCATCCTCTTAGCGGCTCCAACCGTAAGATACAATAACTCCCTAAGCATCTTGCACCTCCGCCAAAATGTCATCAATGTTAGAAACAACACTGTCCAGTTTTTCTAAAGCTCGTCCACCACCCTGGGCAAATTCATCCTTACCGCCACCTTTACCACCTAACAGCTCTGAAATCTTTGCTACAATCCTTTTTGCCTTAAATCTATCCGTTAAATCTTTAGTTATCATCACTATAACATTAACCCTGTCTTTCTTTTTGTCAAACAGCACAACAATGCCACTTTTCAGCTTGGACTTAACCACATCTCCAAGATGTCTAAGCTCTGAAATCTCCTCATCCTCAAAAACATCAATATAAACCTTTACGTCTCCAACAACCCTAACCTTTTTCTCATCGAACTTTAAAACCTGCTTCTCCCTCTTTTTGCTCTTGAGTTCCTCTATCTTTTCTGGCAATTCAGAGTAGGGCACACCAAGCTTGCCTGAAGCCTCTTTCACAACCCTCTCAAGCTCTGACACATACTCATAAGCCCAAAGACCTGTTTTTGCCTCTATCCTTCTCACCCCTTTAGAGACAGCAGATTCATGGATAATTTTAAAGAAACCTATCTCGCCCGAAGCTTTACAGTGCGTTCCGCCGCAAAGCTCCATTGATACATCTCCCACAGAGACAACCCTTACCCTATCTCCATACTTTTCATCAAACAGAGCTATGGCGCCCCTCTTCAAGGCTTCATCCATGCTCATAATCTCAACCTTTACTGGATAGTTCTCAATAATCCATCCATTTACAAGACTTTCAATCTTTTCTATCTCTCCATCCGTTAACTTGGAAAAATGGGTAAAATCAAACCTCAACCTCCTATCCTCAACAAGAGACCCTGCCTGTCTAACATGCTTACCTAAAGTCTTTATTAATGCAGAATCAAGCAGATGCGTAGCTGTGTGGTGCCTGGCAATATCCTTTCTCCTCGCTATATTGACCCTGAGAGTATATCTATCACCCTTTTTCAGGACTCCCTCTAATAACTCAACCTTGTGAACGAAGAGTTTACCATCGAAATATTTTTGAACATCCCTGACATACGCTTTAACTCCATCTCCAATCACAAAGCCTGTATCTGCAACCTGACCTCCACTTTCTGCATAAAATGGCGTCTTGTCAAAAACAAGGTAGAACACACCGCCTTTAGCCTCACTGTAAATCTTCTTATCATCACCCACTATGCCCAAAAGCTTAGCCTTTGTTTCAAATTCATCATAACCGACAAACTCCGTCTCACCAGAAGTCTTGTAAATCTCACCGAAAACATCCCACACAAAGCTATCGCCCGTTCCTTTCCATGTCTTCCTTGATTCCTCTCTCCTCTTCTCAAGTAGCTCATTAAAGCCTTTAACATCAACCTCAAAACCGTTCTCTTTAGCTATATCAACAGTTAGATCTATGGGGAAACCGTAAGTATCATAAAGCTTAAAAGCACTTTCAGCATTCACAACCTTACTTGTCGCCTTGCTAAATATATCTTCAAGTATCTTCAATCCACTCTCAAGTGTCTCAAAGAACTGCTCCTCCTCAAGCCTTACCACATTGACAACCGTATCCCTGTTGGCAACTATCTCTGGATACACATCGCCCATAACCCTGTTAACCGTGTCTATAAACCTATACAAAAACGGCTCTCCAACGCCCAACTTCTTCCCAAATCTCATGGCTCTGCGCATAATCCTTCTCAATACATATCCCCTTCCCTCTTTGTCTGGGAAAACACCATCCGTTATTAGAAAGTCCATCGCCCTGAGATGGTCAGCTATAACCCTGATTCCCACATCTATATTCTCATCCTTGCCATACTCAACTTTAAAGTAGTCGGTCAGCTCATCGATAATGCTTTTGAAAATATCAATATCAAAATTACTGTGAACACCTTGCAGTATTGCGCTTACCCTCTCAAGCCCCATCCCAGTATCGATGCTCGGCTTTGGGAGGGGTGTCATTTTTCCGCTCTCATCCCTGTTAAACTGCATAAACACTAAATTCCAGAGCTCTAAAAACCTATCACAATCACAGGCAACAGAGCATTCAGGCCTTCCACATCCTACATCTGGACCCTGATCTATATGTATCTCTGAACAGGGACCGCAGGGACCTGTATCACCCATAGCCCAGAAGTTATCGTGCTCGTCCATGCGAACTATTCTATTCGAGGGCACACCCTCCTGTTTGTTCCATATCTCAAAAGCCTCAT
>WFQQ01000115.1 GCA_015486965.1 Desulfurellaceae bacterium | reverse complement strand
TACAGCAAAACAGATATACAAACCCTCAAACCAAACATTAAAAAACGATAATCATTTAATAGACGATACAACAGAAGACCCTATTACGGGTTCATCTCTTCTTGTAAACTTAGACCTTGATCCAGAGTTGGCAGAAGCCATAAAAAAGGTGGCTACAGAAACAGGATACAAGCTTAATGTTGGAGATAAGATAGAAATTAGAGGTGAAGACCACAATGGAAATTTTGTTAGCGGTGCTTTTAGTGTGGGAAGTACAACTACCTTGAATAACCATCTGAGTTTTGTGAAAAATCTCGATTCTTTAGAGGTTCTTAAGACCAATAAATCTTTCAAAACCTTTGAAGGCAAAGACGTTGTGGCATCAACCACCCTTTCTCAAATTAACGATCCAAATATCCAGGAGGCAATTGGCTCCACTCTGATTTTAAAAGGCTTTAATCACAATGGTAGTGCAGCAACTGTAAGTATGGCTTTGAGTTCAAATACCACACTTGCAAGCATAGCAGGCCAGATTTCTGCCAATTTCGATGTGAATGCTACCGTTCAACATGGTAGAATAGTTTTAAGTGATAGTGAGTCCGGGGCAAGCAAGCTTGAACTTCAAGCTTATACAAATAGTTCTAAGGTTCCCATTTTTGGGACATTTATTGAGACAAGTCATGGGGGTAGTGGAGGTTTTAGGGATATTGAAGCAAAAGTAAAAAATGGACATGTGGTTTTTATTGATAAAAGACCTTCAAAAAGCAAATTTAATATCTCATTTGGTGTAAAGGATTCCAGTGGAGCCACAAAGCCTAATATTTTTGGCGTGTTTAACATAGAAATATTGGGTAAAGGCGTTGATACCTTTAGAAGTTTGAGAGATGCAAGTTATGCTTTGAAAAATCCCCACTCTTTAAATCAGATAGGAAAGCCATCGCCTTGGCATGATATTTCCAACTTTTCTATACATTTGAGTGGAAAATACCTCGGTGATAAGGACGATATATGGACAGTGAAGGTTGCACATATAGGAAATACAGAAAATACAAATTTTACATCTATAAACAGAAACCAGATAGAAACCATAGCAGCAAGCCTTTCTGATGGCCAAAGCGCAAATATTGGTATGCTTGAGATAACCAACAGTAAAGGGCAAAACATTGCCGTTGTAGGCTTAAGTGTGGGTAAAACTGCAGGTGGCTATTACTATCAGATTAAAACAGTTGTTCCAGATGATCCGGATAAAAGAATAGATTTCTCAAAAATTGACTCCGTTGACCAGATTCAGGGCACAACCATATACAATGTTAAAAATACCTCTCCTACTACAACCACACAGCTTGCTGAATCTCTTATTAATGGACTTCAGGATATTGTTATTGAAACAAGGAACGCCAAGCAAACGGCTAACTTTGAGGGAACAATAAATGGCATACCCGGGGTTCGATTAAGCTTACTTCCTCCAGATATAGATGGTGCACCAGCTGTTTTGGAAAAGGGGGATAGCTTTTCTGTTAAATTAACAAACACCGTTGAACAATCGTTGGGTAAGGTTAAAAAGGCACTTGATCAGGTACTCGCATCTCGTTCCATTGTAGCTGCACGAACAAACAGATTTCAGCTTGCAAAGAGCAGGGTTGATTATATCAAGCTTTCAAATACCAAGACCATCTCTGAATTAGAGGATGCAAACATTGCAGATGTGTTCACAGAGTTTAGAAGAAATCAGATAGTTATGCAGGCTACCCTCGCTGTTGGTTCCAAACTCACATCCCAGAACCTGTTTAACTATATAACTTGACAACTGCGCCCTATTCAAATTTAATAGGAGCATGAGCTCCTTTAAGTCTTTTGAAAATCTCTTACATGAGACTATTTTCTCTATCTCGGTCAAAAACCTACTTATCTCTCTACTCGTTCTATTTATTCTGCTTTTCATAAAAAAGATATCGTTGAAAATTATCATCCGCTTCTTAAAAAAACTCTCAAAGAAAACAAAGACAAAGTTGGATGATGAGATAATAGAAATTATAGAACCTCCCATAAGCTCTTTTCTGACATTTCTCTGCTTTTATGTTGCTTTTTTACTTTTAAATTTAGGAGCATCATACAATATCTTTGCATCCAAGGTTCTTTTGTCTGTAGCTATTTTTGATATAAGCTGGGCTTTTTATCGGGCAGACAGCATTTTCTCAAGGGCTATGGAGAACTATTTTAAAAAGAAAAACTCAGAAATTGGCTTAAGCTTCGTCCCTTTTTTCAATAAATTTATAAAATCATCGGTTATTGTTATTGGTTTTGTACTAATCGTTCAGGAGTGGGGATACAATATAGGAGCAATAATAACAGGTTTAGGTATAGGTGGATTGGCAGTCGCCCTTGCTGCTAAAGATACGCTTGCCAATATGTTTGGTGGCTTGACAATAATTATGGACAGACCGTTTAAGATTGGGGATTGGGTAAAGATTGGCTCTGTTGAGGGAATTGTTGAGGATATAGGATTCAGGAGCACTCGTATTAGAACTTTTGAAAAATCTTTGATTTCTATGCCTAACTCTGTCATTGCGAATACTGCCATAGAGAACTTTTCAAGGCGGGGAGAGAGGCGTATCTCTTACAAGATTGGTGTTGTTTACTCAACTCCCAAGGACAAGCTTAAAAGTGCAGTGAAAGAGATTAAATTGATGCTTGAAAACCACCCTGGAATATCCAAAAATAGCACCCTGCTTGTGTATTTCACAGAGTTTGCGGACAGCTCCCTAAATATTTTTATCTATTGCTTCACCGTGAGTTCCGTATGGTCTGAATATCTTAGAATCAGGGAAGATGTAAACTTCAAAATAATTGAAATAATGGAGAGGCTCGGCATAGAGTTTGCCTACCCCTCCATGTCTATTTACATTGAGAAAAATGCAGCAGTCAATAAGGAATAGCTTCGTAAATGGCTTAAAAAATGGCTTTAAAGTTTCCGCAAAGCTTATAAAAACTATTATTCCCTTTTATATAGCTGTAGATTTACTTGCTCATACCGAGTTATCTTTTCATCTGGGAGTGCTATTTTCTCCTTTGATGAAACCGTTCGGTCTCTCTGGAAAGATGGCAGTTGCAATTATAAGTGGGTATCTTGTGAATCTTTATGCAGCTATAGCGGCTTTAGTTCCCCTAAATCCGACTTGGCAGCAAATTACGGTTGTGGGTTTGATGACCGGTATTTCCCATAACTTGGTTGTTGAGGGTGCTATTCTGCATAAAACCGGCGTAAATGCTTTTTTTACAGTAATATTTAGGGTTATAGTATCGATTATTGCGGGTCTTCTACTTGCCTCTTTTTTTAGGTTGACAAATGGATGAACTGTTAAAACACGCTGTTTTTGGCAGCTTAAAGCTATCGTTAAGATTAATTCTAATAATAGTTCCGCTTATGGTTGCATATGAATTTTTGGAAAACAGTAAAACATTTAAAAAGATTCTCGATGGTTTACATTTTCTCTTAAAACCGCTTGGTTTTTCAAAACAGGCGAGTATCTCGATGCTTGCAGGTATATTTCTTGGTGTTACATACGGTTCAGGCGTTCTGCTTGCGCAAAGCGAGAAAAAGGTGCTGAGTGAAATGGATGCTGTGCTTACCGCTGTCTATCTTTCTATGTGCCATGCTGTAATAGAGGATACGCTTGTTTTTGTTGCCATAGGTGGAAACGGTTTCTACATACTTGGAACAAGAATAGTTATTGCGACTGTTATTACTTTTATTTTTTATAGGTACTTGAAAGTTAAACTCGCAAAGAGCTAATCGATTTTTTGTATCTTATTATTCGTTTGAACACCAATTTCTTGCAAGTCTCATAGCTCTCTGCAAAGATGGCTTTTTTACAGTTAGCATGTATCTTGCTACACTGTTTTTTGGGTCGTATGCGTAGGATAGCTCGAAGTAATTTTTTCCATTCAATCCCTTCTTAATCGCTAATATACCGTACAGGGCATAGACTTTTCCGTAATTTTTTCCTGAAAGCTGTCTGGTTTCTAACTGTTTCAACACTCTTTCAGCTAACTTAACCCTGTTGCATTTTAAGTAAAAATAGCTCAAACACAGTCTGTTCTTAACATCTTTGCTGTTTGCATAATAAACTATACCACTCTTGCAGTTGGTGAAAGAATAGAGTTTGATTGTCTTTTTGATAGTTCTATTGTTTATAACTTTTTTGCGCTGTTTAAGTGATGTTTTACTCTCTTTATGGTGGGATGGATAATAGTAAATGGTGGTGCGGGTTGGGTATTTAACCCTACTCTCACAACCACCCAAAAGAATACCGATTATTATTATAAAAAGAAGCCTAAACAGCATCCTTGAAAATCTTATACATGTTGTTCAAAGCTGTCTTTATCCAGTCTCCGGCGTCATCAATATACTCAATTA
>WFQQ01000114.1 GCA_015486965.1 Desulfurellaceae bacterium | reverse complement strand
CTATAAGCTTGGGCTTTGCATAGGCACCAATACAGACAAGTGGGTTCTCAACTTTTCTGATATACTCTTCAAGTCCATCCGTAACGCTCTTTGAAGTAATAATATCTATTTTATCGAAATAGCTCAAATCCTCATCCTTTTTCTTGTTGTCCACATAAACAGCTTTTAACGGTATGCCGAACACTTGAGATACATACCTCGCATAATCATAAACCTTTTTTGAGGGTTCTCTGCTGTCCACACACGCAACCACATTGGCAAAAGGATAGAACTGCTTCGGTGCCACAAGTAAAGGTTTCTTCGTTTTCCTTAGAATAGACTCTATATTTGTTCCAAGGATGCCTCTGTCGTACTGCTCGTTAACACCCTTTCTACCTATAGCAACAAGATCGCATCTCTTCTCATATTCAAGTATGGTTTTCGTTATTATCCCTATATCCATAAATCTCTCAAATGCAACACCCTTTTGCTTCGCTATCTCTTCAAAGGCATTCAAAACAACCCTTCCTTTCTCCTCAAGCACAGCTTTTATCTTTAAAGAGAAGTTGGCGAACGGCTCAAAGCCCAAGGCTCCGCTTATGTCGTACATCAAGGGTCCCTCAAGTTGCAGAATATCGATAACATGGAGCCCGCACACCTTTGCCCTAATCTTCTCAGCTATGTATGTTGAAAGGTGCATTACAGTCATAGAATACTCACTGGCATCCACGCAGGCAAGAATACCCTTAATCTCCATTTCTGTCCTCCATAATCTTTTTGAGCTCCTCTTCGTTTATAACCTCTTTCTTTAAAAGCTCAGAGGCAAGTTTATCGAGTTTTTCTTTATTTTCTCTCAGAATATCTTTTGCTCTCACATAACAAGAGTTCATAATCTTTGCTATCTCCTCATCAATTAGCTGTTTAGTCTTTTCGCTAACCCTATCACCTTTTGTTAAAATACCCTCCGATGTAAGAAAATGCCCACCACTTTGCTGTTCAACAACAACAAGACCCAGCTTCTCATCCATACCGAATTGGGTAACTATAGCTCTGACAATATCTGTAGCTCGTGAAAGGTCATTCTGGGCACCCGTCGAAACAGAGCCAAACACAATCTCCTCCGCTGCCCTACCTCCAAGAAGGGTAGTTACCTTATCCAGCATCTCCTCTTTTGTCATTAGATACCTCTCATCTGTTGGTAGCTGTTGTGTATAACCCAAAGCAGAAAGTCCTCTCGGAACAATAGAAATCTTATGCACGGGATCAGCCCCAGGCAAAACATAGGCACAAATTGCATGTCCACATTCGTGATATGCAACTCTCTCCTTCTCCTCTTTGGATATAACCTTGTTCTTTTTTTTCAAACCAGCAATCTGCCTCTCTATTGCCTCCTCAAAGTGCTCCATATAGACAGCATCCCTGTTCTCTCTCGCAGCAAGAAGAGCTGCCTCATTAACAATATTTGCTATATCTGCACCAACAAGTCCAGGGGTCATCTGTGCGAGTTTCTTTACATCCACATCTGGTGCAACCTTGATTTTCTTCATATGCACTTTGAATATCTCCTCTCGTCCCTTCAAGTCCGGTTTATCCACAATAATCTGCCTATCAAAGCGACCAGGTCTTAAAAGTGCGGGGTCTAAAATCTCAGGTCTGTTTGTTGCAGCCATAATTATTACACCTTTGGATGAATCAAAACCATCCATTTCAGCAAGCAGCTGATTCAAGGTTTGCTCCCTCTCATCGTTGCTCGTTAACGAATTAACAGCTCTGCTTTTTCCTATGGCGTCAATCTCATCTATAAAAACAATACATGGAGAGAGCTTTTTTGCCTCATTAAACAGGTCTCTTACCCTGCTCGCACCAACACCCACAAACATCTCAATAAACTCAGAACCGCTAATACTTATAAAGGGAACTCCCGCTTCACCCGCCGTAGCTTTTGCAAACAGTGTTTTACCCACTCCGGGAGCGCCTACAAGCAAGACTCCTTTTGGAGCCCTTCCACCCAGTCTCTGATATCTCTCTGGGTCTTTCAGGTAATCCACTATCTCTTGAATCTCCTGCTTGGCTTCTTCAGCACCCGCAACATCGGAAAATTTCACATCTGGTTTCTCATTCAGATAGACCCTAAACCTGCTCTTTCCAAACCCAAACAGGCCACCGCTCGTTCCCCTCATCTTCCTCGTCATTAACCACCATATAAAAAATAGAAAGCCAAATGGCAAAATCCATCCAAAAATCAGATTTGTAAGCCAGGTGTTCGTAACCTTACCTGAAAATTTAACATGGTGTTTCTCTAAAACCTTAACAAGTTCAGGGTCATTCACAAGAACAGTAACAAACTGCCTTTTTCTACCATCTTTATCAATATATATTCCGTGAATATACTTATCTGATATGGTGCACGATTTTACCCTATCGTGCTCAACCAGGCTTTTAAATTGGGAATAGGGGATTTCTGTTGTCTGAGCTTTAAAAAAGTACTGGTATAGATAAATCATAAAGAAAGCCAATAGAATATAAAAAACTATAAACTTAGAAAAGTTATTAAAGCCCTTTATCTGTCTGTTCTCGTTATCCATGATTTATTTTTTTGAGAAAATAGAGTATACGCTTCCGTCTCTGGATATCACAAATAATTTATCACAGCAAAGCGTCATTTTACAGCTAAACGGTTCATCTATATCCAGTATATCCAAAATCTTACCCTTAACAGAATCAAGTGCCACAAGCTTGCCCTGTTCCGTCATAGCATACAAAACACTGCCAACAAGTTTAATTGAATATATATTGCCACTATTTGTTAGTTTAATCTTCCAGATAGTTTCTCCATTGGAGTTATCAAGACAGTAAACATTGCCATTGTTGTCAGCTATAAAAAGCCCAAAGATATTAAGCTGCATATTGGAATAACTCGAAATATCCCTTTTCCACAGCAACTCCCCGTTTTTAGCATTCACAGCCTCAGTGAACCCCTTAACGGAGCTTACATACACAACACTGCCATTTACAATTGGTGTTGTGTCGCTGTCAACAAACATACTGCCCTTTCCAACCTGAATTTCCCAGATTTGGTCTCCTTTGTATGACACCTTATCCACGCTACCATCGTCGAATCCAACATATAGACCATCGCTACCAAAGGCTATACCTGAAACACCCCTTACATCCATAATGTTGAACTGGCCATGCAGATACTTCCATACAGTATCAAGATTTCCCTTTTTTAAGCAGTAAACAACATCGTTTTCATCAAAAAAATACAACCTATCACCCTTGATGTAGAGCTCACCAAGTATGGGGAAAGGAAACTGCCGTTTTTTTACAACCTTTCCATCTCTCTTGTCTATCTTGAACAGATAACCCCTGTTTGTGCCCACATAGATAAAATTACCATCCACAGCAACCGCACTCTCTATAGGCTGGTCGAGTTCTATTATTTCCCTCTTCTCCTCTTCTTTGGGGTCAATCCTGTAAACTTCACCGTCCAGATTACCCACATACAGAAATTTTCCATCACTTATTAACTTTATTTTATATCCCACATCGTCAACATTGACTATCTTCTCGTAATCAAGAGGTGGAGCGAGAGGTTGGGAAAGTTTTTTATGCTCCTGAACTCTTAAAACAACCTCTTTTGAGCTCGAACAAGAGTAGAGTAGCGTGGCTACAAAAAAGAGCAAAAAAATACTAATAAACCTTCTCATCTCGTCTCCTTTTCAACAACCTCTCAAGCATAGCCTCAGCATTTCTAAATGCCATCTCCACATCGCTATCCTGCATTCCAGAACCTTTAAGGACAACTTTGGCAAACCTTTTAGTTATCAGATTGTGCGGAGAATGGGTATCTGTGTTGAGCATAAACGGAGCATTCGCACTTTTTGCCATTCTAAAAACATGCCCATTTGTAAAACTGTGTCCACTCCGTGCACTAATCTCAAGAAAAACACCGTTTTTGGAAGCAAGTTCAGCATCCTCTTTATCTATCAATCCTGGGTGCGCAAGGATATCGCAACCTGCAAGAATCGCAGCCCTATTCGTTCCCTCCTTAACAGGTTCTACGGGACTTTCACCATGAACAACAACAACCTCAGCGCCGACACTCCTTGAAAGGGTTACGGCTTCCTTAATTAGCTCAGGTGGAACATGTGTTATCTCAACGCCAGCAAATACATAAAGCCCGTAATACTCTTCAAGACCACCAACCACACTCTTCAAGCTCTCAACAATAAACTTTATATTTGAGAAATCGGCATGGTCAGTAAACGCTATGGCTCTATAGCCTAAATCCTTAGCCCTTCTTGCAAGTTCAGAGGGAATTAACTCTCCATCGCTAAAAAAGGTATGCATGTGTAGATCAATCATAGTTTGAATTTTATGGTTTAAAGAAATTGGTGTCAAGTTTATTTATTGACATAATTTTAACTATAGTTATAATGCTTAAAAATACAGAAAGAAGGGGGTTTTCTATGTCAAACATGGAAAAAAGTAGTCAAAATGAGGTAAATTACGAAGATGCTTTCAGAAACTTTGATAGCGGCGATATTGTGAGGGGCAAGGTTATCGACATTAGAGGCGACGATGTTTTTGTGGATATAGGCTATAAATCTGAGGGCATCATCAAAGCCAAAGAGTTCATGGACGACGACGGTAATTTGAATGTGAAAGTTGGTGACGAGGTAGAGGCACTCTTTTTTAACAAAACCGACGAAGACGGTTTTGAGGTGCTTTCAAAAGCCGCTGCTGACAGGATTAAAGGCTGGAACAAGGTTTTAGAAGCCTACAGAGAGAATAAACCCATAAAAGGCAAGATTAAAAGCCTTGTAAACGGTGGATTCACAGTAAAAATTGAAGGATTTATGGCTTTCCTACCGGGCTCCCAGGTCGAGCTTAAGCCAATAAAAAACTATCCTGCCTATGTAGGCAGAGAGTACGAATTCAAGGTGGTGAACATAAACGAGTCGAAGAGAAACGCTGTCCTTTCGAGAAAGGTTTTACTTGAGGAGGAGTTGAGAAAGAGGCAACAGGAGTTGGAGAGCAAGATTAAAGAGGGAGCTGTGCTTAAGGGCAGAGTTAAAAATATTACAGATTACGGCGTATTTGTTGACCTTGGTGGAATAGATGGTCTTGTCCATATAACAGACATGTCATACGCACGGATAGAACACCCCTCTGAAATGGTAAAATTGGGAGACGAAATAGAGGTTAAGATAATAAAAATTGAGCAGGAGGGGAACAAGAAGAAGATCTACCTTGGAATGAAACAACTCACCCAGGATCCCTGGGAAAACATCGATGAAAAGTTTTCAGTTGGAGACATAGTTAAAGGAAAGATTGTAAACATAGTGGATTACGGCATCTTCGTTGAGCTTGAGAGGGGTATAGAGGGTCTCGTCCACAAAACCGAGATAAGCTACGACAAATACCCTCCAAAAGCTAAAGAGCTTTATAAAATAGGCGATGAGGTTGATGTTAAAATTACAAACATTGACAAAGATAACAGGAGAATGTCACTCTCCATCAAACAGACAAAACCCTATCCATGGGACAATATAGAGGAAAAATACAAACCCGGAGATATAGTTGAAGGCACCGTCACAGGGGTTAAAGATTTCGGTGTTTTTGTGAAGCTTGAGGATGGCGTTGAAGGGCTCATACATGAAAACGACCTATCTTGGGATAGAGAAGAAAAACCAAAATTAGAGGTGGGACAGAAAATAAAAACCAAGGTGCTGAGTGTTGATAAAGAGAACGAGAAGATTGCGCTGGGATTGAAACAGCTAACACCAGACCCTTGGAAAAGTGTTGATGAGAAATACCATGCTGGAGATATAGTGGAAGCCGAAGTTGTTAGTGTAAAGCCGTTTGGAGTGTTTGTAAAATTTGAAAAGGGTATTGAAAGCCTTGTTCCAAAAAGCGAATACAACAATATGGAACCTAAAAAAGGCGAGAAGGTAAAAGTCAAAATCTTGAGAATAGATAAAAACAAAAAGAGGCTCATCTCCAGCTTTGTAAACGAATAGACAGGAAATGTTTAAGAAAATTATAAAGATATCGATAGCTATAATCATAGTAATTTTTGTAGTCAATGTGGTGTATTTTTCGTTCAATGAGCCCAATGTGGCGGTAATAGAACTAAATGGTATAATAACACCAAACAAGGCAGACAGTATTATAAAAGAGATAAAAAGGGCTAAAGAAGAAGGCTCCATCAAGGCTGTTTTATTTAAAATAGATTCACCAGGTGGCGAGGCTTGCTCAAGCCAGAGAATATACCTTGCACTTAAAAAACTCTCAAAACTCAAGCCAACAGTGGCATTAATAGAAACAGTCGGTGCAAGTGGTGCATACTTTTCTGCATGCGGAGCAGATAAAATAGTGTCGTACCCAACATCAATTGTTGGCAGCATAGGGGTTATATTTGAAACACTTAACTTTGCTAAGCTCTCTAAAAAACTTGGCTTATCCCTGTTCGTTGTCAAAACAGGTGCAGTAAAAGATGTAGGAAACCCTTTTAGAGAACCGACAGAAGCAGATAGAAAAATGATTAAAAACCTAATAGAGAGCATTTACAATCAGTTTATAGAGGCTGTCTCAGTTAGCAGAAAGATAGCTCTTAAAGATGTGAGAAGAATTGCTGACGGCAGCGTATTTACAGGCGTCCAGGCTTTAAAACTAAAACTGATCGATTCAACAGGCGGAGAAACCATTGCTAAGAGATATATCAAAACCCTCGCCCATCTAAAAAAGGTTAAGTACGAGAAACTATCCAACGAAGAAAGCTTGAGGCAGAAGTTTATGAGCGTTATCCAGCTTGCTGAGCTTTTAGATATTTTAGAACATCCCACCGCTAAGGCAATATATCAATGAAACTAAAGATAAATCTCGTTAAAAATCAAGTTCCAGAAAAGATCGATCTTCCAAAACCTATTTTAAGGAAGCGTAAAATAATCCTTCTTAGCGCTGTTCTACTATCGGTAGTTTTACTACTTTTTCCTCTGGTTTACTTTATGCGCACCATAAAAAAGCCAACTATTACACCACCAAAAATAGTAAGAAAAATTAAAAAACCAAATAAGAAAGAGAAAAAAATTGCCAACAATTTTGTTATAAAACACAAAAAAGAAACAAAAAAACAAAAAGAAACACCTAAAAAACAGGTAAAAAAAGTACTAACAAAACCTGCAAAGCTGACAAAAAAGCTCTTTAAAGAAAAGGAAAAAACAAAAGAAAACAAAAGAATTGAAAAAATTGAAAAGGAGGTAAAAAACACTCCCGTATTTAGCATAGCTTTAGAGTTTGAAAATATACCAAAAAAAATAGAACCCCAAAACCAGACCGAGGTAAAAATTCCACCCCTGCCAGAGATATTTAAAATAAAACCACCTAAGAAGAAAAATAAAAAGAGAAAAACACCACCTTTTTACTTGGTAACAATAAAAACCACCCGTATAAGAGCTCTTCAGAGCTTTCTAAAAGCAAAGAAAATAAAGTATGCCAAAAAAAGTTTAATTGTGAATAGTGGGTTTAGATACGATGTATATGTGGGAGGATTTTATAGCTATCCTGCAGTTGTGGAGTTTGCTAAAGCATTGAAAGAGAAAAAGTACAACATCTATGCCATTAAGAATATTAATCTTCTTTATTTTGTGTGCATAGACAGAAACATCGATACAAAAAAGAAAGAGGCTTATAGAAAAGCATGGAGCAGAACCCGTTTCAAAATAATTT
>WFQQ01000113.1 GCA_015486965.1 Desulfurellaceae bacterium | reverse complement strand
GCACTGTGTATAGTCAAGCTTTGTTATATCTCTTGTGCGATACCTGAAGACGGGCAGTGCTTCTTTAGTTAGTGTGGTTATTACAAGCTCTCCATACTCACCCGGTTTTACTGGCTCCTCGGTTTCAGGATTTATAACCTCTGCTATGAAGTGGTCTTCTGATATGTGCATGCCGTTTTGCATCTCACACTCGCCAGCCACACCCGGCCCTATAATTTCACTTAAACCGTAGTTGTCATAAGCTTTTATGTTGAGGCTTTCCTCTATCTTTTTTCTCATCTGCTCGCTCCACGGCTCAGCCCCGAACATACCAATCCTGAGCTTTAGGTCTTTTTTTGGATCTTTCCCCAATTTCTCTGCGACCTCTGCAATGTATAGGGCATAGCTGGGCGTACAGACGAGAACGGTAGCCCCGTAATCCTCCATGAGCATTATCTGTCTTTTTGTGTTTCCGCTGGACGCTGGAATTATGGCTGCTCCTATATTCTCAAGCCCGTAGTGAAGGCCAAAGCCTCCTGTGAACAGCCCGTATCCGAATGCTATCTGAACAACATCTTCATCTGTTACGCCGGCTGCTTTGGCAATCCTCGCCACAAGGTCTGCCCATGTTTTTAGATCTTTTTTTGTATATGCAACGACTGTCGGCTTTCCCGTTGTTCCGCTGGACGAGTGGATTCTCACTATCTCCTTCATAGGTTTTGCGAGAAGTCCAAATGGATAGTTATCCCTAAAATCATTTTTCGTTGTAAATGGGAGTTTTTTTATATCTTCAATTGAGCGTATAGATTCCTTTGTTATACCGTATTCATCAAATCTCTTCCTGTAAAAAGGCACATTGTTGTAAGCGTATTCTATGTTTTCTCTTAAAAGTTCAACCTGTAGATTTTCAAGCTCTTTTCTATCCATTGTTTCTCTTTCTTTTTCCCAGAACATCACTCCCCCTCAAATCCTTTTGAAATACTCTTTATCAAGTAGTTCAGCTCCAGCTTTTATGAGTTTTTCTATCGCTTCATCTATGTCTTCAAATTTAAATAGCATGACAGCTTTATTGTCCATGTTGTTGACAAATGTGTACATGTATTCGATGTTCAGGTCTAAATCGCTGATTGTTTTTAGTAGTTCTGCAAGCCCGCCACACTCATCCTTTATGGCTACAGCTATAACATCGTTCATCTTAACGATAAAATGGTTGTCTATGAGGGATTCATAAGCTTTTTCTGGTTTATCCACAACAAACCTCAAAATACCAAAGTCCATGGTGTCAGCAAGGCTCATAGCCCTAATGTTTACACCTGCCTCTTTTAACACCCTTGTGGTGTTATAGAACCTGCCCTTTTTGTTCTCAATGAACACGCTAATCTGTGGTATCTTATATTTGTTTAAATCCATAGCTTCCCCCCTTAAAAACTTGTTTTTAAGTATAACCTTAATTGCGCTTCTATTCAATAAAAATTTCATATAACCTTGAAAAACAAGGGCTTTTATGTATACTAAAGGCGGATTTTTTCTTTTTGGGAGGGAGAAGTGGCGATAAAGGTTGCTATTAACGGTTTTGGGAGAATTGGAAGGGCGTTTTTCAGAACGACCATCGGTTGCGATGATATTGAGATTGTTGCCATTAATGACCTTACTGATGCTAAAATTCTTGCGCATCTTTTGAAATACGATTCTGTGCACGGAGTTATAAAAGACCATACGGTTGAAGCTAATGGAGATAGTATAGTTTTCGATGGAAAAAGGATAAAGGTTTATGCCATAAGGGAGCCAGAGAAACTCCCCTGGGGAGAGCTCGGAGTCGATGTTGTATTGGAATCTACAGGGCTTTTCAGAAGCAGGGAGAAAGCATCTTTGCATCTTAAAGCTGGTGCTAAAAAGATCGTTATTTCTGCACCTGCAAGGGGTGAGGGTGTGCCGACCGTTGTTCTTGGTGTTAATGATAGTGGCTTTGATTTTAAGAACAACGATGTGATTTCTAACGCTTCATGTACAACAAACTGCGTTTCTCCCATTGCAAAGATTCTTCATGACAATTTCAGGATTATCCATGGATTTATGTCCACCGTTCACTCCTATACAAACGACCAGAGGCTGCTTGATCTACCTCATAACGATTTAAGGAGGGCAAGGGCTGCTGCTGAGAATATTATCCCCACAACAACTGGTGCTGCTATAGCTGTGGGGCTTGTTGTACCTGAACTTAAAGGGAAGTTAGACGGAATTTCCATAAGGGTGCCCACCTCAAATGTCTCTTTAGTTGACCTTGTTGTTGAGGTGGAGAAAAAAACGAGCATTGAAGAGGTTAATGAAGCTGTCAAAAGGGCTTCTGAGACAACCATGAAGGGCATTGTCCAATACATAGATGAGCCGCTCGTCTCTAAGGATTTAAATGGAAACCCTTACTCAAGTATATTTGATAGTCTGGAGACGATGGTTATAGACGGCACACTTGTTAAGGTGCTTTCGTGGTATGATAACGAGTGGGGTTATTCATCAAGGCTTAGAGATTTGATGTTAAGGATTAAAGCTGAGGGCTTATGAAATTTATAAACGATGTTGATATAGAGGGAAAAACAGTTTTTATAAGATGTGATTTTAATGTTCCCTTGGACGAAAATAGCAATATAACGGACGATAGTAGAATAAAAGCTGCCCTGCCCACAATTCAATATGCTATAGACAACAAATCTAAAGTAATTTTGGCAAGTCACCTTGGAAGGCCAGAGGGTAAGAGGGTTGAAAAGCTCTCTTTGAAGCCTATAGCAAAGAGATTGACCACTCTCTTAGGCAAAGAGGTTGTTTTTGTTGAGGATTTTGAGAGTAGAGAGGGCAAAGAAAAGCTTGATGGTCTGGGTGTTGGAGATGTTGCGCTGCTTGAGAATCTGAGATTTTGGGAAGGAGAGGAGAAGGACTCTGAAGAGTTTGCAAGAAAACTGCTCGA
Source organism: Desulfurellaceae bacterium (assembly GCA_015486965.1). GTDB lineage: Bacteria > Campylobacterota_A > Desulfurellia > Desulfurellales > Hippeaceae > Hippea. The sequence continues at coordinate 4,702 of WFQQ01000113.1, read as the reverse complement.
GCTTTTTGATGTATATGTCAACGATGCTTTTGGGGTATGCCACAGAAAGCACGCCTCTGTCCATAAGCTTGCAGAGCTTGCTGATGTAGCTGTAGGTGGTTTTCTGCTTAAAAAGGAGCTTGATTACTTCAACAGGATTTTTACGATAGATGAAAAACCTTTTGTTGCTGTGATTGGAGGTTCTAAGGTTTCTGGCAAACTGGATTGTCTGATTAATCTCCTTAACATAGCTGATAAGCTGATTATCGGTGGTGCTCAGGCATTTACCTTTTTAAAGGCTTTGGGTTATAAAACGGGCAAGAGCCTTGTTGAGGATGAGCTTGTTGGTGAGGCAGAAAGAATAATGGACGAGGCAAGGGATAAAGGAGTTAAATTTTATCTGCCCGTTGATTTTGTTTGTTCTACTTCCATTAAAGATGAAACAGGATATAGTGTGGTTCCGTATCAGGAGATACCAGACGATTTAATGGGGCTTGACATAGGGCCTGCCTCGATTGAGCTGTTTGGAGAGGTATTGAGAGATGCAAAGGTTGTGGTCTGGAACGGGCCAATGGGTGTGTTTGAGGTTAAAGCATTTGCCAATGGAACGAATAGAATAGCCGAAATTATAGGCTCCCTAAACGCTTTAACCGTGGTTGGGGGTGGTGATACGGCAGATGCTGTTTCAAGGGCTGGTCAATCAGCCAATATGAGTTATATTTCCACTGGCGGAGGTGCATCACTGAGACTCCTTGAGGGGAAAAAGCTACCTGCGGTGGAGGTGTTGGAGAGCAAATCATGAGAAAAAACTTAATTGCTGCGAACTGGAAGATGCACTTTGACCTTATAACTGCTTTAAATGTTGCAAGGGGTATGGTGGAAATTTTAGATAACAAAATAGAAACCGTTGTTTGTCCTCCATTTGTTTACCTTGACAGGCTAAATGAAATTTTCAATGGTTCATCTATTTGGCTTGGGGCTCAAAACATGCACTATGAGGATGAGGGGGCTTTTACAGGAGAGATATCACCGATTATGCTTAAAAGTGTAGGTTGTAAGTATGTTATTTTGGGGCACTCGGAGAGAAGGCATATCTTCTCAGAGAGCGATTCAGATATACACAAAAAAGTGATTAGCGCTTTGAAACACGGATTAAAGCCTATTGTCTGTGTTGGTGAGACGCTCTCTGAAAGGAGAGATGGCAGAGCCGAAAGGGTGGTGGAGAGACAGATTGTTGCAGCACTTGACGGTGTAGATTTAGATGGTGTGGTCGTTGCTTATGAGCCTGTATGGGCTATTGGAACAGGTGTTCCAGCAGATGTTGAGACCGTAAAGGAAATGCATGGATTTTTAAGGGAGCTTATAGAGGATGTGCCAATCCTGTATGGGGGCAGCGTGAAGGATAGGAACGCATTTGAGCTTGCAAGTATTGAGGATGTTGATGGTTTTTTGGTAGGTTCAGCCAGTTTGAGTGCTCAATCGTTTAAAAAAATAATAGATGAGTTTGAAAAGGCTAAGGGGGTAAATTGATGCTTACACTGTTAATAGTTGCGCAGGTTATTTTAGGTTTTATTATTATAGCTTTAATCCTTGTGCAGAAGGGCAAGGGAGCTGAGATGGGTGTTTCGTTTGGGGCTGGAGCGGCTGATACGCTATTTGGACCAACGGGAGCCATGTCCCTTCTTGCCAAGATTACTTGGGTTCTTGCATTTGTGTTTATGGCGAACTCCATAAGTATTTCCTATATAGTTTACAGAATGGGGACAAAGTCAATAGTGCAAAATGCTAAAACTCAAACCCAACCAGCCAAGCAGCTGAAAATTCCAGTAAAGGCTAAACCTATAACTAAAAAGTAGATGCTCAAGCGATTTTTTACCATATCAATATTCTTGCTTTTTAGTGCCCAAGTTTTTGCATCCACTGTGTATTTCTCTTTGGGTGCAAACCCCAAAAGGCTTATTCCTTTTCTTGCCGTGGATTCTTCAAGCGGGGAGATTTCTTCTTATATCTTTAATGGACTGTTGAAGCTTGACAAGAATATGAACATTGTTGGGGACTTGGCTAAAAGTTATGAGTTTAAGAACGGTGGTAAAACCTTAATTTTTCATTTAAGAAAGCATGTTCTATGGCAGGACGGAAAACCGTTTACGGCTAAAGATGTAATTTTCACATACAAGCTCATAACAAGTCCAAACACTCCAACTCCCTACGCAGGTAAATACAAAATTATAAAGAGGATATATGCCCCCGATAACTACACTTTGGTTGTTCAATACCCATATCCCTTCAGACCTGCACTTTACTCCTGGATGATGGGTATCGTTCCTGAGCATATTTTGAAAGGGGTGAAAAATATTGCAACATGCAGTTTTAATAGAAAACCTACAGGAACGGGACCCTACAAACTGAAAGAGTGGAAAAGTTCCCAGTATGTCATTCTGGACGCCTTTGACAGGTATTTTATTCACAAGCCAAACATTGGAAGGATAATCTATAGAATAATCCCAGACCCTACTACAGCTTTGCTCGAGCTCAAAAGCGGCCATTTGGATATGCTCTCTTTAACCCCCCTTCAGTATAAATATGAGTTTTCTAAGAAGGACAGGGAGAGGTATAAGGTCTACTTTGAGCCTTCGGGAGGTTACACATATATCGGGTTTAATCTGAGACTGAAGATGTTTAAAGATGTGAGGGTCAGGAAAGCTATTTGCGAGGCTATCGATAGGGATGAGATAAAAAAGACTATACTGTTTAACTTTGGAAGGGTAGCTGACTGTATCTATCCGCAAAACTCTCCATACTTTGTTGATAAAAAGGTGTGCCACTACGACCCAAAAGATGCCCTGAGGCTTTTGAAAGAGGCTGGTTATAGAATGGGTAAAGATGGCTATCTTTACAAAGATGGCAAGAGATTTACATTTACCGTTTATACAAATGAGGGTAATACACAGAGAAAGTATGCTGCAGTGATGATTCAACAGTATTTGAGAAAAATTGGCATCGACATGAAGATAAGAATTTTGGAGTGGCAGGCATTCTTAAATTTTGTTAATGAGAGGCACTTCGATGCTGTAATATTGGGATGGCAGCTTGGGGCAGACCCAGACCAGTACTCCATTTGGGATTCAAAGAGTGATTTTAAAGGCGGGTTTAATTTTGTTGGTTTTCACGATAAACGGGTGGATAAGTTAATAGAAGAGGCACGCCGAACTTTCGATAATAAAAAAGCGAAAGAGCTCTATTTAAAAATAAACAGCCTGATTATTCATCAATTCCCATACATCTTCCTGTACTATCCGGAGGCTATAGTTGCCGTTAATAGAAAGATAAAGGGTATAAAACCAGCCAAAGCTGGTATTATGTATAACTTTATCGATTGGAGATATTAAAACTCCTCAGGAAGGCTCATAGCTTTGACGGGACAGACCTTTACACAGTATCCGCATGCTATACATCTATCTTTGAAAAGCTCAACCCTCATGGATTTTCTGTCTGTAATTGTAAGGGCTTCGGTTGGACATACGGTCACGCAGAAACCGCAATGATAGCATCTATTTTCATCCCTGTTGATACTCTCTTCAACAAAATTTATGGAGACTCCATTATCTTTTAAGTATTCAATTCCCTTGTCAAACAGCTGTTTTTCTCCAGCAATTTCAAGAGTGAGTATTCCTTCCTTCCTCGGAAAGATGTTTGCCCTCATTATGTTGAATGTCAGGTTAAATTTTTTGCATATATCAGAAACAAGGGGTTTATCTGCTATCTCTTCTGGAAACCTCAAAACTACCTTTTTTGAAATCATAACTCCTCCTACACTAACTCTATGTTTCCCCACAATCCTATACTTTTATCTTTAATGAACAGGCATCCATCCACACCTCTGCTTCTGGAAAAATCTATAGCTTTCTCTATATCCTCTGGCTTTTCAATCATGTTTGCAGTTTTTGTTGCCATTGCATCGCTAAAAGCTCCGTCATTACTGATAATAACAGCCAGATCTGCCTTTCCAAGACTCAGGGAAGGTCCTATTTTTGCACTGGATGAGCAGATGGAGATGGGTGTTCCTTTAGTCTTTACTTTTATAATTAAGTTATCTTTGAAATAACTGTTGTTTGTGTATATGCCGACAGTAGGCTCTCTTTCAAGCTTTAAAAAGATATCCCCTCCATTTTCCACAACACACTCACTGCACTCCTTCAATATCATTTTTCCTACAACCTCTGCAATGGCTCCAGCGACAGAAGCCATGGGTCCAACATCGGCTTTGGAAGAGGCTTCTATCATTTTTTTTGCTATTGGTGGTGCATATTTGTCATGTTTTACTGGTTTCAGCGCTGTTAGAAAATCTCTGTTTTTCTCAATATACTCAAGCAGCTCCTCCCAACTTCTTTTAACCACCTTGAAAACCTCAAACCTTAAATCTTTACACGCTTTGATGAACAGGTTTGTCTCTTTGTAGGTTGTTTCCCAGCTTTTAAAACCATCGAGTGAAAAAAGCTCCCTATATACCCTTCTCATAATACCTTAAGTATTTTAACGGTTCGTAATCTTTTGATTGTGGCAGAGGAGCCGATGGTTTCGTTAGATAAAATTTTTTATCTAAAATCCACTGCTTCAGAGTCTCTGCTATCTGTAAAGCACCAGTATAACTGCTTAAAGGTGCTGTTGGGATTTTTTTACCCTTTAGTGTTATGTATCCACTCTTTAGCTCTTTGTATGTTGT
>WFQQ01000112.1 GCA_015486965.1 Desulfurellaceae bacterium | reverse complement strand
GAGGTTTGGGTCTCTCCTTATCACGGTTCAGAATAATGGTCTTCGTGATCGTACCTATCATGGGAATAGTGAAAGGAGGATTTTCAAAATGGTTTACATTGGTATTGACATTTCTTCTGACAAGTTCAACGTCTGTATTCTCTATTCTGATTCTTCCAAATCCATAGACCTTTCTTTTCGTCAGTCTCGAAAGGGCTTTGAAAAGTTCCATTCAAAGCTTCTCAACATCCATGAGGATGTCCTTATTGCCATGGAGTCAACAGGTGTCTATCACATGAGTTTGTATGAGTTCCTCTCTTCCAAGGGCTTTGAAGTGCTATTGCTTCACCCATACACTCTAAAGCATTTCCTTAAAGCTTATTCCCATTCGAAGACAGACTCAATAGATGCTCGTAGCATTGCCCTTGTGCTTTCACAACTTTCCAATTCCATTCATCTTTCCAACGTTCCATCTGACCAACTCAACGCTCTTAGGGAACTCGTCAGATTCAGAAACTCTATCGTTCAACAACGCTCTAATCTCTACAGGCGGTTGCATAATTTCTTAAGGCTTGACATGCCAGAGATACTCAAATTCTTCGATATAAATTCAAAAGTACTTCACGCTTTACTTATCCGGTTTCCCACACGTTCAGATATCATTTCTAACCAACAGGATGTCGTACAATTCCTTTCTTCTTTCAAAAACTGGAATGAATCAAAAGCACAATCTCTTATCTCAGCTTTGAAAGATTCCATAGGCCTTAGAGATACATTTGGTTCTCATTCATTCATAATCTCTTCAATAATCACTCAAGTTAAAAGCCTTTCTGAACAACTCGAAAGAATCGAAGAAAAAATCTCTGAGCTCCTTTCTCAATTCTCAGACAATCCCATCTCTTCAATCAAAGGCATAGGGCCTGTCACATTGGCTCAGATAATATCTGAAGTCGGAGATATATCCAGATTCTCATCTTCTAAAGCTTTCGTCGCTTATTCAGGCCTTGACCCTGTCATTCACCAAAGCGGTAAGAGCTTTCATTCTGGCGGTATATCTAAAAAAGGTAATTCAATTCTTAGGTATACCTTCTACAACCTCGCTGTTAGAATCGTACGATATCCTGGTAAGTACAGAGATAAATATCTTTCACTTCTTGAGAGAGGGAAACCTAAAAAAGTCGCCCTTGTAGCTATTGCGAGAAAACTTGCTGTACTCGTTTACACTTTATGGACGAGGGGTGAGAAATTTGACCCGAATATAGCCGTAACTTAAAGAACTTAAAGCTTTTTCAATGATCAAAGACCCAAGAGAGGAGTACTTTATGCTGAATTATGGCTTGTTTTCTGGATTTGTTGACATAGGGTTAATTACTTAGCACTCACGCACAACGCAAGTTTATAAATTCATAAGAACTTTATTATCCTTTAACAGCTCCGCCAAGTAACCCTTTAACAAAATATTTTCCCATTATAAGATAAACAATAATAGTCGGTAGTGCAGTTAAAAGTGCTCCTGCCATGAGTGTATTCCATTGGGAAATCATAGAACCTTTAAGGTTATTAAGCATAACAGTAACAGGACGAATAGTAGGCATAGAACCAAGTGTTAATCCAAAAAGAAAATTATTCCATATATTCGTAAATTGCCATATCACTGCCACAACTATTCCTGGAACAGATATAGGTATCATAATTTTAGTATATATCTGCCAAATATTTGCTCCATCAACTTTCCCCGCTTCTATTAAACTCATAGGTACAGAACTATAAAAATTTCTAAATATCAATGTGGTTATAGGTATACCATAGGCTGTATGTGTAACAATCAAAGACCAGATGTTTCCATAAAGATGAATAGAAGCCATAAATTTGACTAAAGGAATCAAAACCACCTGATAAGGTAAAAACATACCAAACAAAAGAAAAAGAAAAACTGAATTTGAACCTTTGAACTTTATTTTTGTTAATGCAAACCCTCCTAAAGAGCCTAAAAAAACAGAAAATATAACAGCTGGTATGGTAAACTCAAAGCTATTGATGAAGCCTTGTTTTAATCCTTGCCAAGCTACTACAAAACCAGAGAAATCTATATGTGTTGGAAGACTCCATGAACTTGTTGAATATATTTCAGAAAGTGACTTAAGAGATGTAACAACCAAAAAATAAAGAGGGAAAAGGAAAAATATAGTTGCTAAAATTAGAATTAAATACGTTACTACTCTTGATATTTTCATAATTCTTCCTCCGTTATTTTACCAGCGGTAAAAAGATATGGTACAACTACGGCAAGTGTTAAAAGGAAGATTATAACGGCAATGGCTGCCCCCTGAGCTACAAAATTTTGTTTGAAAGATGCTATAAACATGTAAACGGCAGGCATGTCAGTAGCAAAAGCAGGACCTCCCGATGTCATTACCCATATTATGTCAAACATTTGCAATGAAAGTTGAACCATTAACACAAAAGCTGTGACAGTTGAAGATTGAACCATTGGAATTATTATATTCCAATAAAGCCTAAATCCATGGGCCCCATCTAATTTTGCAGCTTCTATAATTTCTTGAGGAATTCCTCTTAAACCGGCAAGATATATAGATGTGGTAAAACCTGTATACTGCCATATAGTCGCTATTATAATAGCAGGAAGAGCAAATGACGTGCTTCCCAACCAATTTATGGTTGGTAATTTTATTGCCTTCAAAAGCATGTCTATTGCTCCGTTAGTTGGATCATATAGCCAAACCCAAATAGTTCCTGATACAACGAGAGAAATTGACATTGGAAGAAGGAAAACTGTCCTAAAAAAGCTTTCAAATTTTACACCGGTATTTAATAAAGTTGCCAAGAAAAAACCTAAGACCATTGTACCAAGCACAAAAAAAGGCAGAAAAGTAAAGTTATTTATGAGATCCATTCGAAATCTCAAGTTATTTGAAAAAAGTGACATATAATTGTGGAAACCTGCAAAAGACCAATCTGGTAATAAAGTATTCCAGTTTGTGAATGAAACTCCCACAGTCCATGCTATAAAAGCATAAACAAATATTCCTACTATTACGATTGAAGGTAAAATAAAGCCGAGCGTACTAAGCGATTTTTTATTCATACCTACCTCCGCTACCAAATATAAAAAGGGAGAGGAAGCTGTTTTTTTCCTCTCCCTCTTCAATTAATGAGACAAATTCTGAGGTGTTAAGTATTGCGCATTAACAGCGTTAAGATAATTAACGGCTTGCTCTAATGACATGCTGGGATGATATTGAACTACTGTTAAGGCATTTTCCCATGCAGTTACAAATGGCGCAGGAGCTTCGCTACCATGAACAGCTGAAGAAACCAAAATATCTGTTTTAAGTTCTTTCATATTGTTAACTTGCACTGTGTTAAAACCTGTCGTAGGAACATCTATTCGGGCTGGAATGGAGCCTTTTATTTGATTGAATATGGCTTGGCCTTTAACAGAAGCTATTGTTTTAAGCCAATCATATGCATATTCTTTTTCTATTTTTGATAATCCTTTAGGAACAGGGAATGCATCTATAACAAGGTTATACACTCCTTGACTTCCAGGAACTGCTACAGCTCCATAATCAACATTTGCCTTGAGCCCTAAACCCATGAAGTATCCATTTGCCCAATCTCCCATAATCGTCATAGCTGCTTTTCCATTTGCAACTAATCCACAAGCTTGATCCCATGTAAGAGAAGCGTGATTTTCATTTACATAATTCTCCATTATGTCTCTGAAATCTTCAAGAGCTTTTTTAACAGAGGGATTAGAATAATTTACCTTTCCCTCAAAAAACTCATCATAAGTTTTTGGGCCAGCTATTGCAAGTAAGCCTTCTTCGAATACCATTGCTGCTGGCCATTGATACCTATCTCCCACTGCAAGTGGAATATACCCTGCAGCTTTTATTTTTTTCATTACACTAATCAATCCTTCAAATGTTTTTGGAACTTTCAATCCAAGTTTTTTAAATATTGAAATGTTATACCATAGCATGTTAGCCCTATGTACATCCATAGGAACGGCATAGAATTTTCCATCATAGCTACAGAGTTCTTCGATCTCCTTCGGAAATACTTTTGTCCATCCTTCAGACTGCCACAGATCTGTTATGGGATCCAAAAGTTTAGCTTTGGTATATTCGTACATTTCCCATCCTGCGTGAACTTGAAACGTAGTTGGTGGAAGACCAGCGAATATCAAAGATTTGATAACTGCGTGCATGTTAGCACCTGCTCCACCGGCAACTGGATTCTGTGCAATTTCAATATTCGGGTAAAGTTGGTGGAAATAATTAATCTCTGCCGTTATAGCCTGTTTTTCTCCACCCGCTGTCCACCAGTCATAAATTGAAAATTTGGCTGCCATTACTGTAAAAGAAGCAACAAGTGCAAAAATTGTGACGAGAATCCATACTCTCTTCATTCTTACCCCTCCTTTAGATTTGATTATCGGCCATAGGCCTTTTCAATCTAATGTTTCAATTATATGTTCTATTGCTAACATGTTTCCACCTACAATTGAAGCACTTCCTTTATCAAAAATGGTATCTCTAAATATCACGCCTTCTAATGTTTTGGGCATCGTCCTTTTCGGAATCATTTTATATAGTTCTTCACCAAAATTCTTCCATATGGAATTGGAATCCCCCCCTAAAATGATAACGTTAGGATTGAAAGTATTTACAACGTTAATCATACCTATTGACAAATAATAGAGAAATTCCTTTAAGGCTTCCTTTGCTTTTTGTTCTCCTGCATTATTCATCTTTATTAAAGAATCGAATTTCTCTCCAAGTGTTTTACCTTCCAACTTCTTTCCATTTTTTTCATATTCGGCAACGGGTAAAAGAAGAGAAGCAAAGCGCTCTAAACATCCATAATTCCCACAATGGCACTTTATATCTGACTTTGCTTCTACAACTGTATGTCCAACTTCTCCTCCAGCAAATCTTGCTCCTCTTAAGATCTTATTGTTTATAATAGCTCCTCCACCTATTCCTTGACTTATGTAAAGAAAAAAAGCATTTCCAAACTTTTTTACATCATTTGACAAAGCACTTTCTGCAAGTATCGAAAGATTTGCTTCGTTATCAGCAAAAATTGGATAGTTATAATGAATGAGCTCCGTTAATTTAACATCTCGCCAATTAAGATTAGGTGCATATATCACTTCCGCCTTTTGAGGATCTACAATACCTGGAAAGGCAAAAACAATAGAAGTATACTTTGGATTTACAGGTTGTTCATTTCTTAACAAATCTAAAAATTCATTAACTCTTGATATAAACTTAGAAAGAGTGCCTGTAGGAAATGTGTATAGTTTTTTTGTTGATTTATCCAAATAACCAATTGCTACTTCAGTTTGTTCAACTCCAACGTTAAAAATGACACTTGAGCAAAAATCTTTAGTTAAGAGTAAACTCGTTGCCTTTCTACCCAATGTACTTGTTTGAACTCTTTCTCCTTTTTCAACTAATCCCATTTCAATTAGATCGTAAATTATTCTGCTAATTGTACTTGGCGTTAATTTAGTTATACGAGAAAGTTCAACACGGCTAAGAGGCCCCTTTTCTACAAGAATTCTTACTATCAATTGTTTATTCAATAACTTCATGCTC
>WFQQ01000111.1 GCA_015486965.1 Desulfurellaceae bacterium | reverse complement strand
GGCGGCTTTGCAGAGTTCTTCGATATTTGGATGGGTGATTAAAAAATCAATCTCGTCATCTCTTAGAGAAATTTTGTTTATTGCTTTTTCTACCAAATTGTTAAGCATTTCTAACTCCATTTTTAACAAATTTTGTTGAATTCTACTGAAACTTTTGATAATTTGCAAGAAATTGTTAAATTTAATTATTTTGGAGGTTAACAATGAAATTTAACCCGAGAGAATACCCAATTTGGCATCCATGTACGCAGATGAAAGATCATGAGGAGTATCCACCGATAAAAATAGTAAAGGGCGAAGGGGTCTATCTGTTTGACGACAAAGGCAATAGATACATAGACGCAATTTCATCGTGGTGGGTTAATATTCTTGGGCATTCCAACAAGAGACTAAACGAAGCGTTAAAGAGACAGGTCGATAAGCTTGAGCATGTTATTTTTGCCAACTTTGTTCATGAGCCGGCTTTGGAGTTAGTTGAAAAACTTTTGAAAATCGTTCCAAAAGGCTTAAGTAAGGTGTTTTTTGCTGATAACGGTTCAAGTGTCATTGAGGTGGCAATGAAGATGAGCTTCGGATATTTTAAGAATATGGGTAAAGTGAAAAACAAATTTGTTTACTTAGATTGTGGATATCATGGTGAAACACTGGGCGCTCTATCTGTATGTGGAGAGGAACTTTATAGCAAAATGTATAAAGAAATAATGATAGAGAACATTAAAGTTAAAGGCCCAGACTGTTTTAGGTGTCCTTTTGGCAAAACAAGGGATAGCTGCAACGTTGAATGTTTTAGTTTTATGGAAGAGGCTTTAGTTAAGAACAAAAGTACAGTTAGTGCGGTCCTTATTGAGCCCATCGTTAATTGCGCTGGTGGTTTTAAAATGTATCCCCCTGCTTATTTGGTGAAATTGAGGGCTTTGACGAAAGAACTTGGTATACACCTTATAGCCGATGAGATAGCGGTAGGTTTTGGTAGAACAGGAAGGATGTTTGCATGTGAGCACGCCGGTATTACTCCTGATTTTATGTGTCTTTCCAAGGGTTTAACGGGTGGATACATGCCATTATCCGTGGTTTTAACAAGCGACGAAATTTATGAGGCTTTCTATGGGGATTATGTATCTTTAAATGCTTTTCTCCATTCTCATAGTTATACGGGAAATCCACTTGGATGTGCTTTGGCTTCTGAGGTGTTGGATATATTCGAGGAAGAGGATTTGTTGAATAAAAATAGGACTAAACAGGAAAGATTAAAGAACAAAGTAATTGAAAGGTTTGCAGATTACAGATACTGTGGCGAGGTGAGGTCTGTAGGCTTTATAACTGCTGTAGAGCTTGTTAAAGATAAAAATACAAAAGAACCTTTTGACTGGAAAAAGCGCATAGGCTTTCAGATATATAGAAAAGCGCTTGAAAGAGGTGCTCTGTTGAGGAACTTGGGTGATGTCATATACTTCATGCCTCCGTATGTGATCACAGAAGATCAGATTGATGAATTGGTTGATATTGCATTTAGTAGCGTTGTGGAGGTATTGGGTGAGTAAAAGGATAGTTATTTTTGGGACAAACACTGGTGTAGGGAAGACTGTCTTTTCGGCTTTGTTGTGTAAAGAACTTAAGGTAACAGGTTTTAGGGTAGCTTATGTAAAACCTGTACAAACAGGTTATCCAATGGATGATGATGCTCTTACAGTTAGAAAAATGTCAGGTTTAAGGGAAAAAGATGCGTTTTCCATTGTAACAAAAAGTGAGCCCGTCGCGCCAGCCGCTCTGTTTGATAAATTTCCTTTGAATAAAGTGTTAGAAAAGATAGCGGAGCTTGAAGGATACGATTATTTGGTTATTGAGACTGCGGGTGGCGTTTGCTCTCCTTTGGATAAAAGCCTGTTGAATTACCATCTGTCGCATATATTGAAAAGCGATTTTAATATAGTTATTGTGCCAAACAGACTTGGATGCATAAATGATGCTTTGCTTGTGAATTACCTGTTGAGAAGAGAAAATATTGATTTCGTTTTCGCTTTGAATGATTACTTTTTTGAGGATAAAAATCAGAAAAATGAGGAATTAATAGACCACTTCACAAAAAAACTGGCTTTGGTGTTTAATAAATATGGACTGCAGACCAAAAAAGGGAAATTTACGAAATTAGAGAACATTTTTAGCAATGAAGTTTGTTAGTGAATAAATCAAGAGAAACTAAAG
>WFQQ01000110.1 GCA_015486965.1 Desulfurellaceae bacterium | reverse complement strand
CCCCTTGAAATTCACAACATTGGGACAAAACAGGAAAGAAAAGAGAAGATTTTAAGTCTCTTTGAAAAGTTCAATCTGACGCCCCCTGAAGAGTTCTACAACAGGTTTCCAAAATACCTATCGGGTGGGCAAAGGCAAAGGGTCGTAATAGCCCGTGCCCTTATAACAAATCCAAAATTCATTGTAGCAGATGAGCCAACGGCAATGCTTGATGTGTCTGTGAGGTCTCAAATCTTAAAACTGATGATACAGGTAAAGGAAGAGTTCAAGCTCACCTATCTTTTCATAACCCACGACCTGGCAAGCGCAAAGTACATCTGCGACAGAATCGGCGTTATGTACTTAGGGAAAATCATAGAAATAGCAAAGAAAGAAGACATCTTTAAAGAGCCGCTCCACCCATACACAAAAATACTCATGAGCGCAATCCCCATACCAGATCCCAATGTAAAAAGGGAGAAACTCATGCCCAAAGGTGAAATACCCTCAGCCACCAACATACCCAAAGGCTGCAGATTTCACACGCGTTGCCCATTTGCCAAAGATATATGCAAAGAGCAAGAACCCGAGCTCAGAGACATCGGCGGTAGATTAGTGGCGTGTCACCTCGTATAAGAAGTCACTCAACCTCAACATACTCATCTAAGAACTCAGATAGGTGTTTAACCTCAACAGGAATGTTTCTCTTCAACAAACCGCCCCTGATTTGCATTATACAACCTGGGCACTCCGTCACAACAACGCTCGCATTTGTATCAACAATGTTCTCTATTTTTTTATCCAGAATGGCTTTTGAAACCTGCGGATAATCAATAGAGAAACTTCCGCCAAAGCCGCAGCATCTATCGGCATCTCTCATGGGCATATAGTAATTAGGCAATAAACTTTTGAGGAACTTCTCACCATTAAAATGCAAACCCCTGTTTTGGTGACAAGGTATGTGATACGTGAATAGAATGCCGTTCTTTGTTTTTACCTTCACGTTGAGATCATCGAGTAAACGCGAGAGATTAACAATCTTCTCCTCAACAAATTTCACCTTTTTGTATTCCCTGGGCGTATCGGAGACAAATTCCCTAAATAGATACTTAAGCGTTGTTCCACATGTAGGACACAAAACCAAGAAGTAATCAAAGCTTTCCTCTACAGGCAGGTATTTAACACTCTCATTAATTATCCTTTTAGCTGAGATTTTGTCTCCATCATGAACAGCCGGATAACCACAACAGACCATCTTTTCTGGAATTTTTACCCTTAAACCAATTTTATTTAAAAACTTAACAACGCTTTCACCGATCTCTGGATACACATACTCAATGGCGCAACCTGGATAGAAGAAGACCGTTTTTTCACTTTTAACCGTAGTTTGAAGGGCCTCAAATTTCTTCCTAAACAGAGAGCTAAAGGATTCCTCTTTAGGAACAGGCAACACCCTAAAATCGTGCTTCTTAGGCATTAAACAACTGTTAAGGTGGGAGTTTTTCTCAACAGTTTTTAGAATTAGCGAGCCCACTTTGGCAATCCTTTTCATAGCCGAAGGCTTTGATAGAACACCGGAATATACGGAGCTTCTCAGTTTGTCCACACCGTATTTAAACCTTAACCCCCCGTAGATGTCGCTTATCAATTTTTGGATATCTATATTGGCAGGGCATATCTCACTGCACGCTTTACAACCACAACAAAGGCTTAAAAGCTCCATAGCCTTCTTGTCGTCATGATAAAAGGATGTCAAAATAGCGCCTATTGGACCCGTGTAGATATGACCAAAAACATGTCCACCAAGAACTCCATACACAGGGCAAACATTGGCACACGAGCCGCAGCGGATGCATTTCAAGGCTTCATTGAAATATGGATTGTCCATCAAAGCCTTTCTACCATTATCAACAAAAACAAAATGCAATTCCTTTTTGCCAGAAGAACTATTCAAAGATTCAACAGCACCTTTTATCCATGTAACGTAAACAGAAATTATCTGGCCTGTTGCATTCTTTGGTAAAACCCTCAAGATCTTCAATGCATCCTCAAAAGTCTTAACCAACTTTTCATAGCCCAAAACAACAATGTGAACAGGCGGGATAGTTGTAACAAGCCTACCATTACCCTCATTCGTTACAATACCGATAGTACCCGTCTCGACAACAGCTACATTGGCACCACTTATACCTACTTTTGCTTTGAAATAATATTCCCTCAAATAATGCCTCGCTATTTTTACCATTCCCTCAATATCATCTTCATCTACATCAACATTCAAATGCTCCCTAAATAGCTTTGCAACCTGTTTTCTATTTTTATGTATAGCGGGCATAATCATGTGTGATGGTGTCTCTTTGGCGAGCTGAATAATCCACTCACCAAGATCCGTTTCAATAGGTTTTATACCGTTTCTCTCAAGGTACGGGTTCAGTTTTATCTCTTCAGCAGTCATCGACTTGGATTTAACTACATATTCGGCATTGTGCCTTTTACACACAGAAACTATATACTCGCAAGCCTCTTTAGAATCCTTAGCCTCAAAAACAAAAGCACCGGCTTTTTCCACATTATTTTTAAACTCTTCAAACAAAGCAAACCTATCTTCCGGTTTTAAACTCTTTATAACACCAACCTCTTTTCTCAAATCATTAAAGTTCAAGCCCTCGTATGCCTTCCTGTGGGATTCTCTATAATTATGATAAAACGTATCTAAATTCTGCTGCAAAACCTCATCCGAAAGTGCCTTATTTATATCCCTATATACTCTTTTCATTGCACACCTCTGTTACTTCAATACATAAACGGTCATTTCCTCTGGACCATGAACCCCTAAAGTCAAAGACATCTCAATATCCGCCGTTCTGCTCGCGCCTGTTATAAAAGAAACGTAATTTTCACTATCCTGAGTCGTCTCTCTTAAGAAATCAGCTATACCCTCAAGATTGGGTACGATCCTCGACGCATCAACAACAACGCTCAAATTATCACATAGTGATGTTGCCCTTCTTAAGTTTTCACCTTTGCTTTCTATGACAACAGTGCCCGTTTCAGCTATGGCGAAATCAGCCTCAACAATGGCACTCTTAATGCCCTCTTTTTGAATTTCACAAACCTTATTAAACCTATCCAAACACTTGAGGTGAACAAAATCATAGCTACCCACATTCTCTTCCAAAAATCTCTCAAATTCATCCCTTGCCAAAACAACGTTTCTATTGCCAACATATTCAGACATTTTCAAGAACCTATCAATATCATTCATATCCCACCCTCTTTTAAAAGCCTATAGACTTCTACAATAGGATGTTCTACTTTAACATCTACACCGTCATGCATAGCTAAATCAGTTAGCTGCATAACACAACCTGGGCAAGGTGAATATAAGACCTCGAAGCCCTTGTCTTTCACCTCTTTCATCTTTGGATCGCCAACCTCTTTTGAATCATTTGGAAATTTCAAACTAAACGTACCACCAAAACCACAGCAACTTTGATTCTCTAAGGGTTGAAAATCACTATTGAACGCCCCCAACTCATCAATTAAATCACTATCAAATTCGTGTTCATAATGACATGGTATATGCAAAGTAGCTCTTTTGTTTAATTTCTTCGAAAACTCTATATTCAAAACCTTTTTCAAGAAAATCATTATATCCATATGCTTCTTGTTACTATCAATACCGGCTATTCTCTTGCCAAGATCAAATAAACCATATTCGCAAGTAGGACAGGCAGTTATTATATATTCAGCATCATTTATGGTTTCAAACCAATCATGATTTATTTTAACCATCTTTTTATATAACTCCACATCTCCCATAGTGGCTGCAGGAATGCCACAACATTTGTTTTTCTTGGGCACATACACAGATACACCAAAATGATTTAAAACATCAACAACTGCTTTTCCCCAATTAACATACATATAGCTTATGGCACAACCAGGGTAAAAAATAACCCTTAATTTTTCATTCTTAGCTTTATGAAAACCACCATATATTGTATTAAATGATCTGGATTTTATAGAAACAACATTTTTCTTTATAGGAAATTCAACCTCTCTTATTTCTTCATCCGCTTTTGATGGCTTTGACACAAGCTTGAAACCTGCACTAACTATAGGTTGAAAAGTCGTAACAAAATTAGATTTTTCTATCAATGATTTAAGTAAAACCTTTTGATAAAGGGGTAAACCTTCAATTTCCCTTACAATGCCTTTTGCCCGAACAAATATCTCGTCTATATTAACACTACTGGGACAAAAGCGCTTACATCTACCACATAAAATGCAATAATCCAAATACTTCAAAACCCCTGGTGCATTCTCTATCCTACCATAATACAAAGCCTCTATCAAAGATATCTTTCCTCTCGCAACTGACGGCTCAAAAAAATCCTTCTGATATAATGGACATACAGACTGACAAACTCCACATTTCATACATTGGAGAGTAAGAGATTCAAGCTCTTTTAACCTATCAACTATTTTCTTTAATTTTCTACTCATCAAACAACCTCAAACTACCTTACCTGGGTTCAAAATCCCTTTTGGATCAAGGCCCCTCTTCAACTTCTGATAAAATTTAAGAGTTCCTACCCCTACTTCTTTCTCTAAGTATTTCTTTTTAGCTATACCAATACCGTGCTCACCGCTCAATGTCCCACCCAATTCAAGGGTTCTATAAAAAATCTCATCTATCGCCTGATAAACCCTTTCCATTTCTTCTTTGTCCCTTTTATCTGTTAGTATCGTAGGATGAAGATTTCCGTCTCCTGCATGGCCAAATGTTCCGATAAGCAAATTGTACTTCTTGGCAACATCTTGAATTATCCTCATCATATCTGGCACCTTACTTCTCGGAACCGTAGCATCCTCTAAAATCAGCGTGGGTTTGAGCATTGCAAGACTGCTCAGTGCATCTCTCCTTGCCTGCCAAAGTTTATCTCTTTCAGTTTGGGATTTTGCTATATGTACCTCACCACCATACTTTTTACATATCTTTTCAATCTTTTCATATTCATCCTCTAAGGCTGCTGGATGACCATCAACCTCTATTAATAAAAGCGCATCCTTATCAGGCAAACCAATCTTGTGGAATTTCTCAACAGTCTTTATCGTGAAGTTATCCATAATCTCAAGTGTTGCAGGCAAAATTCTGTTTAGAATAATTTCAGAAACCACACTGGATGCATCAATAACATCATCAAAGAAAACAAGTAGCGTTTTCCTTGCTTGGGGTGGTGGTATAAGTCTCAGCATCACTTCAGATATTACGCCCAACAAACCCTCACTTGAAATCATCAGACCCTTTAGATTAAAACCCGTAACAAGTTTAACAGGAATACCACCGCCTTTAACTAAATTACCATCAACATCGTAAAATTTAACTTCCATTACATACCTATCTGTTACACCGTACTTTAAAGCCCTCAAACCACCTGAGTTTTCTGCCACATTTCCACCAATGGTAGAAACTTTCATACTTGCAGGATCAGGAGGATATAGTAGACCAATTTTCTCAACGGCATTGGCGAGTTTCTGAGTTACAACACCAGGCTCAACGCGGGCAAACATATCGTCTTTGTTTATCTCAATTATTCTATTTAACGCCGTTGTGACAAGCACACACCCACCTTTCAAAGGAACTGTCCCGCCACTTAAATTTGTACCTGCCCCCCTAACTGTTAGAGGTATTTCCATCTTGTTACACAAAGAGATTATCT
>WFQQ01000109.1 GCA_015486965.1 Desulfurellaceae bacterium | reverse complement strand
TCTATTCTATCTTTCATCTCCCTATCAAACGGCTCGGCTGTGGCAATAAAAACCTTTTTTCCTTCAAACCTGTTTGCAATTTTTAAAGCCAGATTGCTTTTGCCAGACTTTATACCACCTGTTATTAAAATCTTCATCACTTGAGTTCAACGAAGGCAAAGCCGTAGTGCTCTTCCATTAAAAGCCTGCTGCCTCTCTTTTCAACCTTAAAGATAGAAGATTGAATCGGTATAACCATAATCGCTTCATCCTTCATGGCATTTACAAGCTCTTCAGGCAACTCTTTGGCTGCAGCAGAGACAAGTATTCGGTCAAATTTTCCATTGTTGGGTGGGATTTTGTCTGCGTGATATATCTCTACATTGTCAAAATTATACTTTTTTAAGTTATTTTTGCAGAACTCAACGAGCTCTTCAACTATCTCAACACCTATAACCTTGCCTTTTTTTGCTATTGTTGCAAGGAGAGCTGTTGTCCAGCAGCTACCACAACCCACATCAAGGATTAAGTTATCCTCCTCTGGCTTAAGGAGCTCAAGCATAAATGCAACTGTGTAGGGTTGGGATATGGTTTGTCCCTCTCCAATGGGCAGCGGGAAATCACCATAAGCAGAGTCGATAAATCCCTTTCTCACAAAATCTGCCCTATCAACCTTCAAGAAAGCCTCTATTATGTTCTCGCTTTTAAGAACACCCCTATCTATTAAGTGTCTCACAAGCTCCCTGTTGGACTTGAATCCGCCAAACATAACCTACCTCTTTATAAACTCTTCTAAAGAGTGCAATTTTGAGCTGTCCGGTCGCATTTCCTTTAATGTTTGCCATATTTTTTTGAGCTCATCTTTTCTCTTTTCTGTGTATTTTTCTTTATACATGGCTCTGTCTGCTGCAGCAAAGAACTTGTCTGGGTCATCGTATTGACCCCGTTGCACCTCGTATCCTATAGAAACACTGATGTAAGGTTGTCCATCTTTGGAGTTCTCCTTGTCTATATTTGCCTTTATCCTCTCTATACACATCTTTGCACCTTTCTCGTCTGTGTTCGGCATCAAAAGAACAAATTCATCTCCACCAATCCTTGCTACAATATCAACTGCTCTAACAGAGTTTTTAAGAATCTCGGCAACCTTTTTTATCAGCCAATCCCCCCACCTATGCCCCAGAATGTCGTTAACCATTTTTAACCCATTTATGTCGAATATGGCAAGAACGAGAGGATAACTCCGTGGATTAAACAGTCTATGGAGCTCTTCTCTAAAGAACCTTCTGTTGTATAATCCCGTCAAGTCGTCATGGAGACTCAAATACTCAATTTCCTTTTCCTTCAAATACTTATAAGTGATATCCTTTACAGAGATAACCACAACGGGTTCATTGTTTATCGTATCTTTTGTGGCAGTTATCTCTATCCACTTCTTGTTTCCCTTAAATGTTTTTATCTCAAACACGCAGCTTTCGCACTTTATATCGTTGTTTATTATTCCATAAAAGTAAGAATTTACCCTTTCCCTTATATCCTCCCCGACAATAAAATCCTCCAAACTATGGACTTCTCTATCATAAACCTCAAATATATCCTTCACCATGCTATTTGCGAACATTACCTTACCTGAATGGTTTACCACAACAACACCTATATCCAAATCCTCAATCAGAGATGAGAGCCTCTCCTGCTCAATCAAACTTCTATAGTATAGCATTACACTGTCTGTTATATCGTCTGCTATGTAAACAGCCTCGTTCTCAGATATCTTAAAGACCTCGCTCTGGAAATACCTCATGAAACCACAGCCCTTCATATTTTTAACAATATCGACAGCTTCTATTGTAATGCCATCCTCAAGTACTCTCTCTATCTTGTCCAGAATATAAGGCAATTCTCTGAAAAATGAGCTTGCTTCCTTTCCCACAACCTCATCTTTACTCTTAATCCCCATACACTTTTGAACACAACCGTTTATATCTTTGATGAGTATATCATTTCCTTTCCTCTCCACAATCACAACACAGCTATTCATGAAATTGGTTATAGATGTGTATAGGGTAATAATCTCTTTTTGCTCTTCTGTTAATTTTCTAACATTTTTAGCCATTTCGTTTATCTTTTCAGCGATAAAGGATAGTTCTTCAAACCTAAAATCCTTTATGTCTATAAAGTCTGACATAGGAAATTTTTCAAGAAAATCAACTATCCTTCCAATTTCTGGTTTAAGCCTCCCAAAAAATACGAAAAATATCAGAGAGAGAAGTGATAACACTAATAAAACAGCCAAAAGAACCTTTTCGGCTGTTTTCCATACATTTTTCATCTTCTCATTATAGAATTGAGAACCGATGTCTTTAATGTAATAACCTGTCCCTATTATCCAATTCCACGGTTTATAATAAGCCATATAGGAAATTTTTTTACCAAACTTCCCTGTACCAGGTATTTTGTAGTAGTACTCAGTTATTGAGTATCCTTTTGTCAAAATGTCGTGTACATACTTTTTCCTGTAATAGAATCCTTTGGCATCAGGAGTATTGATGGATTGACACTTTCCAACAATCTCAGGTCTATTAGGGTTAACAACTGGCATTAGCCTACAACTTGGCTTTCTATTTAGAAGGAGTTTGGCAACAAATATGTAGCCGTGTTTTTTGTATCCATACCTATAGTTGTTCAAATATTCTATTACACAATTCTTAACTTTTTTATCAAGATATGTAAGATCGGAACAATAAGCCATATACCAATCCATCGGCGGGAAGTAAACTACATATATCATCTTTTTATGTCTTTTAAACTCGGTTAAAACGATATTTCTTTTATTTCCTTTAACGCCCTCAAATTTCAACAACTTTTGAATTAGAGGTAATTCGTTTTTTCCACCAAACAAAACTTTTCCCTGCTTGTCAAAAATAAAAAAGCACTCCCCTTTTTTCTTTTTGTAAAAAACACCCGCTATATCCAGAAGGTCTTTTTTTATTAAAGATTTCTTCTTGCCTTCGTTACTCTCTTTTAAATATAGTTCATATATAACCCTGTATATCCTACCAACCTGCTCTTCCAGGTGTTCGGACAACTTTTTCTGTTCAAAGTTACGCTCCATGTTTATATATCTAATTACACCATCAACTTTACCCTTCAACACCCCCACGACATTCTGAGCGTATAGTTTCTGAATATATTGGGAATCCTGTTTTGCATCGCGTACAGAGAAATAGACTCCCAGTGCGCTGAAAATGATTGAGGTCATGATTACATACAAGAAAGTTATGGCAAAGCCGAGCTTTAAAGCACTAACCTTCTCTTTAGCCATCAAGAGCGAATAATTGCATAAATCAAAAAAATTGTAAAGTTAAACTTGACAAACCGACAATATAACTATTAAAATTTCTCTTATGAAAAAAATTGCCACTACTTTTGGTGCTTCAAAGGTGGAAAGCCAAGAACTATACAATGAAGGGGTTGAGCTTGGTAAGTTTCTTGCAAAACAGGGGTACACCGTAAAGTGCGGCGGATACCACGGTTTGATGGAAGCAGTTAGCAAAGGTGTAAAAGAGGTTGGTGGCACAGTAATAGGCATCAGGCTAAAACACTTTGAAAACCTGCGCCAGGACAATCCATATCTCGACATAAAAATAGTGGCAAAAGACCTATTTGACAGAATCAGACTCCTTACTTTGGACAGTGAACTGTTTGTCGTACAGCAAGGGAGCATAGGCACACTCAATGAGCTATTCTCTGTTTGGGCGCTAAAATACTCTTTGGGAGAGAAATTTCGCATCTGCCTGATAGGAAAAAACTACAAATACCTGCACAACTGCCCATTTATACCTCAAGAGACATTAAAACATTTAGAAATCTATGAAACACTTGATGAGTTTAAAAGGTGTTTCTAACTCTTGTCAACTCTTATCACCACTACCCAACTTCTTTGCAAGTTTAGCCCAGGTATCTTTCAGCGTGACAATTCTGTTAAAAACTAATTTGTTTTCGGTTGAATCTTTGTCCACACAGAAATAACCCTTCCTCAAGAATTGGAATCTATCACCAACTCTGGCATCCTTCAAAGATGGCTCAACCTTACAGTTTTTTAGAATAATCAAAGAGTTCGGGTTTAAATTCTCCAGGAAATTTTCATCCTCATCGGGATTTTCCTTTATAAATAGCTGTTCATACAGCCTAACCTCTGCATTTAGACAGTGGCGTGCGGAAACCCAATGTAGAGTTCCCTTCACCTTTCTACCGTCCTCTGTCCATCCACCCTTGGATTTCGGGTCATAGGTGCAGTGAATCTCCTTTATATTTCCATCTTCATCTTTAACAACACTTTCACATGTTATGTAGTAGGCGTGTTTGAGCCTCACCTCTCTTCCCGGGGCAAGTCTAAAGTATTTCTTTGGTGGCTCTTCCATAAAGTCTTCACGCTCTATATAAATCTCTTTACAGAATGGAATTTTCCTTGTTCCTGCTTCTTCATCCTCAGGATTATTCTCAGCATCTAACCACTCTACCAAGTTTTCTGGATAATTAACTATTATCAGCTTTACAGGGTCTAAAACAGCCATTACACGGTTTGCGCGCTTGTTTAAATCTTCTCTTATGCAGTGTTCAAGTAGAGAGTACTCAACTACAGAGTCTGTCCTTGAAACACCTGTCCTCTCAACAAAGTCTCTTATAGCCCTCGGTGTATATCCTCTTCTTCTTAAGCCAGCTATTGTTGGCATACGAGGATCATCCCAGCCGTTCACAACCCCTCTTTGCACAAGAATGTTGAGCTTCCTTTTGCTGAGTACCGTATATTTCAAGTTGAGTCTTCCAAACTCTATCTGTTGCGGTTTGTATATACCAAGCTGGTCTAAAAACCACTCGTACAAAATTCTGTGGTCTGCAAACTCAAGTGTACAGAGGGAATGTGTTATTAATTCAATGGAATCCTCAAGGCAGTGAGCCCAATCGTATGTTGGGTAGATGCACCATTTACTGCCCTGTCTATAGTGGGGTTTCTTAATTATTCTATACATAACAGGGTCTCGCATATTCAAATTGGGATGCGCCATATCGATTTTTGCCCTTAAAGTTTTTGAACCCTCTTCGAATTCCCCGTTTCTCATTCTTTCAAATAGGTCTAAGTTTTCATCAACTGTTCTGTTTCTGTAAGGGCTCTCTCTTCCCGGCTCAGTCAGAGTTCCCCTGTATTCTCTAATCTCGTCTGGGCTTAAATCACATACATAAGCCTTGCCTTTTTTTATTAGCTGAACGGCATACTCATACATCTGCTCAAAGTAATCTGAAGCGTAATATAACCTGTCATCCCAGTCAAAACCAAGCCACCTAACATCCTCTTTTATAGCTTTGACAAACTCCTCCCCCTCTTTTAAGGGATTTGTATCGTCAAATCTGAGATTGCACATTCCCTCATATTTTTCAGCTATGCCAAAGTTTAAACAAATAGACTTTGCATGGCCGATGTGAAGATAACCGTTTGGTTCCGGTGGAAAGCGTGTATGAACTCTTCCTCCATACTTCCCGCTTTCAAGGTCTTGCTCAACTATCTCTTCAATAAAGTTGGATGGTTTGTCAGGCATTTAACACCTCATCAACTAATTTTGGTAGGACTTCCTCGGCTTTGCCTCTTAAAAAAATATCTGTAATTTCGTATGTGAAGTTTGAAGGCTTGATATTTACCTCGATAATTCCTGCCCCAGCCATCTTTGCGATGTAGGGTATTCTGCTTGCAGGCATAATCTCTCCAGTGGTACCAACAACAAGCATGGTATCACACCCTTTTGCAAGCTCCACAGACCTTTCAAAAGCCTCTCTGGGAATAGGCTCTTTGAAGAAAACAAAATCGGGCTTGAGCAGCCCTCCGCAATATTTACAACTTGGAATATCAGAACCGAAATCCACCTCTTCCCTTTTGAACCTCTTACCGCAAGACATACAAACAAGCGTTTCAGCCGTTCCATGATATTCAACAACCTCTTTTGAGCCTGCCTTCTGGTGCAGGTTATCTATATTCTGTGTAATAACGGGACATCCAAGCCTTGCAAGGGCATAGTGAGCGGGATTTGGTTTTACATTCTGTAAAAAACCGTAGAAAATCTCTTTAATGAGCTTCCAGCTCTCTTTAGGATGAGCCAGAAAATAATCTATATCAAAACAAGAAGGGTCGTATTTGCTCCAAAGCCCATCAGGACCTCTGAAGGGTGGAATACCGCTTGCAACAGAAATACCAGCCCCTGTAAAAGCCACAACCCTTTTTGAAGCCTTTATCCTTTTTGCTGCCTCTCTTATCTTCTGTTCCATACTCAAGCTATTTTATCATATGGGACGGCAGGAAGTAAACAATTTGGGGAAACATGGCAAGAACAGCAACTGTGAAAATCATTATCATAAAAAAAGGAAAGCTATACTTAATAATATCACCTACTTTTTCATCGGATATACCTTGAATAACAAAAAGGCTAAATCCAACAGGCGGAGTAATCTGTGCAAGCTCAACCATTATAACCAGAAAGATTCCAAACCACAGGGGTTCAAAACCAGCCTGCTGCATAATGGGAAGTATTATTGGCGTTGTCATAACAACCATGGAAACGCCATCAAGGATAGCACCAAGCAGAAGATACATAAAACCCACTATGGCAAGGAGTGTATAAGGGTTCATATGGGCATTTGCTACATAGAGGCTCAAGGAACGGGTTATACCGCTGAAACCTGCAACCTGCGAGAGAAATGCAGCGCCCATCATTATAAAAGCTATCATTATCGTTGTTTTAATGGTATTCTTCACGGATACAATGAAGTTTTCCACATTTAAGCTTCTAAAAAACATGGCAATAACAAGAGCACCAACCACACCCAGCGCTGCGGCTTCTGTTGGCGTAGCAAAACCGAGATATATGCTTCCAAGAACAAGTAGTATTAAAAAGAAAACAGGAGCTATATCTTTTATAGATTTAAGGCGATCCCTCCAGGTGTATTTCTCCTCGTCCTTCGGAACCACATCTGGTTTTACAATCGAGACGATCATGATGTATAGGGAGTACAAACCCCCAAGCATTAAACCGGGAATGATACCTGCAATGAATAGTTTTCCTATGGAAACATTGGACATAACACCATATATAATCATAATCAAACTGGGCGGTATTAAAAAGCCAAGCGTTCCTGCACCAGCAAGCGAACCCACCGCCAAACTCCGTGAATAGCCCCTTTTTTTCAGCTCATTCAGGGTTATCTTTCCCACCGTAGCTGTTGTAGCAGCTGAAGAACCAGAAACGGCAGCAAACATAGAGCAGGCAACAACATTTAAATGCAACAGTTTCCCTGGAATCTTGGAAAACCACGGAAGAAGACCGTTAAAAAGCCTGTTAGAGATATCTGTGTGATATAGTATTTCACCCATAAACACAAACAGTGGCAGGGCAACTAAAGACCATGAGTCTAAGCTATTCCACGATGAGTTGGCAAGAAGACCGCCTATTTTTGACCATATCGAGATTGTTGGCGGTAGCGTAAATTTGTATAAAAGCATGGTAACAACGCCTGTTGCATAAAGAGAAAAACCAATCCATACACCGCTTAACAGGAATGAGAAAAGAACAACTATCATTACAACAAGAAGGGTTAGGGGATCAGAGATCATCTAACAGACTCCTTTAAAATCTCAGCAACGAGCTGCAATGCAAGAACAAAAAAACCTATCGGCATAACAAGTTGAGGTATCCAAAGGAGCGTCTGGGCAACTGTATCAGACCTCATCTGATACACATAAGCTTGATAAACCATGTAAGCTGAGTAATAAAAAATGTACACAGTCAAAGCTAAAGCAACTACATCTGCAAAATACCTGAACAATTTTAATACTTTCGGCGGCATCCTGCTTGTTAGGACATTTATTCTTATGTGGCCGTTGTTCTTGAGTGTATAAGCAAGCCCGAACATAACAAAGCCTGCAAACATGTAGGCAGAGTACTCATCTGTAATCATTATCGACTTGCCGGTTAAACTCATAAGAGTAATGTTGGAAACAATTAAAATTATAATAATTATCAAAAGAAAGGCGGACAGATAGGCAAAGATGTCAGAAAGCCTATCTATCCACTTGATTAGCTTTTCTGTCATTTACTTCAAGAATTTCTCTATAATTGCCTTTTCTTTGGGTGTAGCCTTTGCAAGGAACTTATCTATAATCTTCCTTGCTGCCTTATCCATCTCCTCATCAAACTTCTTTGTTGGAGATTCAACAATCATGCCGTGTTTTTGAATTATCACAAGGTCTTTTTTGTTGATGCTCTCAGAGTACGCCCACTGAGCTTTCTCTGTCTCTTTTGCTGCCCTTAACATTGCCTTTTTCTGGGCGGGTGAAAGTGCGTTCCAGTAGTCAAGGTTGATTGTAACCATGTTCAAAGGATAGGCATAGTTTATCTTTGTAAAGTATTTCAAGACCTCCCAGAACTTACCATTCTTTGTGGACTCAGCACTTGTAAGAACACCGTTGATAAGGTTGGTTCTCAAGGCAGAATATACATCACCCCACGGCATAGAAACGGCATTTGCGCCCAAGAGCCTTAAGAACTCTGCACCATTTTTATCGTAAGTTCTAATTTTAAGACCTTTTAAGTCCTTAGCATCACGAATCTCTTTTTTTGTTACAAGACCACTTGGTGGCCATGGCGCAGCGTATAAGAATTTCTGATGCCATTTCAGGGCAGCTTTCTCATAAAGTGGTTTGAAATCCTGATACAACTCCCACGCCTGTTTGTATGACTTAACCAGCCTTGGAAGGGAGCTAACACCGAATACATGCTCACTACCAGATACAACGCCCATCAAGATATCGGACATGGGAACCTGTCCATCGCGTACAACCCTCAAAAGCTCAGGACCCTTAAAACCCAGACTACCGCCTGGATAAACGGTAATGATAACGGTGCCGTGTGTGTATTTCTTAACCAATTTTGCAAACTTCATAGCACCCAGAGTGTGGATACTCTTTGGACCATAGATGCAGTTTAAGTTCATTTTGATAACCTTTGCATTAGCAAATGAGGAAACAAGAACAAGAGCAAACAGTGCAACCAAAAATCCTACCAACCTCTTCATAGCACAAACCTCCCTACTTTAATTCTTAGGTTTAAAATATCCGCCGCCACCGGGTGTTTCAATTCTTAAGATATCACCCCTCTTCAACCTTGCCGTAAACTTTGATGGCATAAACTTTTCATCGGAGCCGCTTATTATAACATTCCTTCCCTGCCTGCCGTTTTCCCCACCTTTTAAGCCATAAGGAGAGAGCCTTCTCCTTTCTGATAGAACCGTTACCTCTGCATCCCCAAGAAGCTCAATCTCACGAATTAGTCCATCACCGCCGCAAAACTTCCCAATGCCTCCAGAGCCGTATCTGATAGAATAACCTCTAACCATAAACGGATAGCTATACTCCAAAGCCTCAATAGGCGTGTTAAGTGTGTTTGTCATGTGTGAGTGTATAGCACTTTCTCCGTGACCATAGGGATTTGCCCCCATTCCACCACCTAGGGTTTCATAGTATGCAAAAGGCTCACCACTCCTTGGGTCGATACCGCCTATCGCCACATTATTCATCGTGCCCTGACTTGCTGCGGGTATCCTTTCTGGAACGGCAAATGATAGTGCACCCAAAATAACATCTACAACCCTCTGAGAGGTTTCAACATTTCCACCTGCAACGGCAGCAGGGAACTTCGCATCCACAATACTTCCCTTTCTTGTCTTGACCTTTATGGGCCTCAAACAGCCCATGTTTGTAGGTATATCCTCTCCAACTAAAGACCTAAACACATAGAGAACAGCAGATAGCGTAATAGCATACACCGCATTGACACTACCGTCAACCTGATCGTCGGACTTGGAAAAATCCAGTACCGCTTCATTCCCTTTGATAGTTAAATCGAGATGAATTTTAATATTCTGTCTGCTAACACCATCGTCATCAAGGTAGTCTTCAAATGTATAAACACCATCCTCTATATCGCCAATTGTCTTTCTCATGATTCTCTCAGAATAGTTCATAAGCTCTTTAGCGTAGAACCTTACCGTATCAAGGGAGTATTTCTCTATAATCTCTTTCATCCTTTTTATGCCAGTGATATTTGCCATAATCTGCGCTTTAAAATCCCCTTCCCTCTCATAGGGCGTCCTAACATTGTTCAGTAAGAGTTTTAATAACGGCTCGTTTATCTTGCCTCCCTCAACAAGCTTCAGTGGCGGTATAATAATGCCCTCCTGGAATATGCTATTTGAGAGAGGCATGGAGCCAGAACTCATACCACCGACATCGGCATGATGAGCCCTGTTGGCAACATAAAACACAGGCTTCTCGCTCCCTTCAACAAAAACACCCGCAACTATTGTAATATCTGGAAGGTGGGTGCCGCCTTTGAAGGGGTCGTTCAGAATAACCATATCACCCTCTTTGAGCTTAAAACCCCTGATTGCCTCTTTTACCGACATAGGCATAGAACCCAGATGCACAGGGATATGGGCAGCCTGGGCAACAATATCTCCATTCTCATCAAAAATGGCACATGAAAAGTCCCGCCTTTCTTTAATATTGGGAGAAAAGGCAGTCCTATTAAGACTAACCCCCATCTCCTCAGAAACAGAGGAAAACTTGTTTTTAAACACCTCTAACAGTATCGGATTCACCTTCATCTCAATCTACCTCGACATCTATAATCAAATTACCAAATTCGTCTATACGCCCAACACATTTAGGTGGAAGAACAATCGTTGATGAATACTCAACAACAATAGCAGGACCCTCAACAACGCTTCCAAACAGAAGCCTATCCCTATCAACAATCTTCGTCTTTTTCTCAACACTGTCAAATATAACTTGCTTTTCGCCTATGATTGCATCTTCAATACTCGAGCTTTTTGCATTCGGTATCTTTTCAAATACGGGCTTTTCTGGACTACCAATCGCTCTGACTCTGATGTTTACTATTTCTACTCTTTTACTCTCATCGGCATAACCGTAGTTCCTTTCGTGAAGCTTATGAAACTGCTCAATATAGTTCTCTTTGAACGGGACAACTATCTCATAGGACTGTCCCACATACCTCATATCCAGATATCGCTCGAGAACTATCTTATCCCTCTCAATACCCTCTGCCATCAGGTCTTTTATACCCGACTCGTCCAGCGGCTCAAACAGAACCTTGATTTCATCGTAATTTGTCTCATCTGCTTTGAGCATCACAGTCAAAGAGTAGTCTTTAACTATATCTGCAAGGAGCATTCCAATAGCTGAAAGGATGCCCGGATTTTTTGGAACAAAAACTTTAGGTATCTTGAGTAATCGAGCCAAAAATGCTGCATGCATACCACCTGCACCACCAAACGAAAACAGGGCAAACTCCCTCGGGTCATAGCCCCTGTCAACTGAGATAACCCTGATAGCCCTCTCCATGTTTGCGTTGGCAACGGTCAGAATACCTTCAGCAAGTTCAAGTTCACTGAGCTTTGCCTCTTTTGCCATCTCTTTAAAATATCTATCAAGCCTATCCCTCGCAAGTTTCATATTTCCGCCAAGGAAAAACTCAGGGACAAGTCTACCAAGGAATAGATTTGCATCTGTCACAGTGATTTTTTCACCCTTTCCATAGCATATAGGACCAGGGTCTGCACCTGCACTCTCAGGTCCAACCTTTAGAGAACCACCAGCGTCTAAGTATGCAATGGAGCCTCCCCCTGCTCCAACGGTGTGTATATCTATCATAGGAACCTTTACAGGGAAACCAGCTATCTGGGATTCAAAAGTCAACGGTAACTTGTTATCTATCAAAGAGACATCTGTGGAAGTTCCACCCATATCGAAGGTTATTAATCTATTAAAACCGGCCATTTTACCTATCTCAAAAGCACCAACGGCACCACCTGCAGGTCCTGAAAGAATAGTCCTTACAGATTCATTCATGGCAACTTCTGCGGAGATACTTCCGCCGTTGGATTGCATTATCCTCAGTTCATTACCGCCAATACCCTCGATCAGGTTATTTATATATCGCTTCATTTTTGGAGCAACATAGGCATTGATTATGGTTGTAGATGCACGCTCATACTCCCTGAACTCGGATAAAATCCTGTGCGAGAGAGAAACAGGAAGGCCAAGTCTTTTGAAAGAGCCTTCAACTTTTAGCTCATGCTCTGGGTTTAGGTATGAGAATATAAAACAAACAGCAATAGATTCGGCTTCAGCCTCTTCAAGTTTCTTAACAAGCTCCTCTATTTCATCCTCGTCAAGATCGACAAGGACATTGCCCTTAGAATCTACCCTGCATGTTAAACCGAACCTCAACTCTTTTGGCACGAGAGGCTTGTTTCTTCTATAAAATAGGTTGTAGAGTTCGCTCCTGTTCTGCCTGCCTATCTCTATGATATCCTCAAAACCCTTATTGGTAATAAACGCAGTGTAGGCACCTTTTCGCTCTAAAATCGCATTTGTAGCCACTGTCGAGCCGTGTATAACCCTAAACTCTTTGCCCTTTACAACATGTTTAATACCTTTCAGGACAGCCTCAGCGGGATTGTGAGGTGTGGAGAGTGTCTTATATACTCCCCATTTGCCATCAACCGTTTTGTAAATAAAATCCGTAAATGTTCCTCCAGTGTCCACTCCAATTATTTCCATCTATTTATCCCCCACAAACTCATCGATATATCCCTTTATCATCCTAATGCCCTCTTCATCATCAAACCTATCGACCTTAATCACCCTCTCTATATCCTTCAGTAGCGCTCTTTCAGACTCCATAACCCACCGAAAACCTATAACAATATCAGCAAATTTAAGTAGATGTCTGTTTGTCAACAGCTCATCCTGAGTATAGATATAAACCCTGTATCTGTGGTTCAAAACTTCATAGTAGATGTTGAGAGCATTTTCTTTGTCAAATCTCGATGCCGCTATATAGAAAATCCTACTTGAGTAAGGTATATCCTTTGCCTGAGAGATAAACTCAAGGGGGTGAACGGTTTTTATTGGGATTATTTTCACATCCTTTTTACCAACCTCGAGTTGAGAGTGGCAATAGAAGGGAACAACTATCAGCTTGTTTGAAATCACACCGTTTAAAATCTCTGTTTTTAGAGTCTCGAAGGGCTTAAATACAACGGGGTATCCAAGCCTCCTCTCAAGCTCCTTTTTAGCAAATACAGCAATTCCATCATCTTTTTCTGAGTAAACAACGAAAGAGAGTTCATCTTTTACACCTTTAACCACATCGTAAACCATTGCCATTATATCTTCTTTTGAAAATCCATTCCTCAAAAGACTATCCACAATCGACTTAAAATTCTCTTTGGCCGCCAAAAAAGAGGAAATTTGCTCTTTGGCAAACTTTCTTACAGTTCTTGTGCCCCCTTTTTTATTGCTAAACAGATAACCACCTAAAGCGAGCTCCTTTTCAACCTTCTTAACTGTAAGCTCACTTACTCCGTTCTCCTCGGCTATCTGTTTGGCTGTAGGGAGTTTCTCGCCGGGGTTTTCAATGGACTCTTTGAT
>WFQQ01000108.1 GCA_015486965.1 Desulfurellaceae bacterium | reverse complement strand
TGTCCTGATCTGGAGCTTTTGTTGATATGAACACCTTTGTTGCAGCAGCTAAGACTGCTATTATGAACAGTATCAAGATAATTTTTGTTGGTAAATACTGAACAACATAAGCTCCAATCGGTGCCCCAATAATGGCTGCCAAAGCAAAGGGCAGGGCACCTTTGTAGTCAATGAGCTTTGCCTTATGATAAGGAATCATGGCAAGGCCTGTGTTTAAACCGTTGAGTA
This sequence comes from Desulfurellaceae bacterium, assembly GCA_015486965.1. Lineage (GTDB taxonomy): Bacteria > Campylobacterota_A > Desulfurellia > Desulfurellales > Hippeaceae > Hippea. The sequence goes on along the minus strand of WFQQ01000108.1, from coordinate 11,776 downwards.
AGAGACCAAGTGGTATGGCTACACTTTTCAAGTCAAATCCAAGCCACTTCATTACGGGAACATATACCATACCACCGCCAAGTCCCAGCATGGCAAACAGGAACGATGCCGCCCATATGATTACGAATGTCAAAGCCAGAATGGAGATAGAGGGTGTCATTTTTTTACCTCTCTATTAAATCTGTGTACTTAAAGCAATCCAAGCATACCTTCTTGCCATCCTCAACCCTCAGGTAGTTCTCAGCAACCGCATCGCCACACTTTTCACAGAATGCAAGGTTAAAGCATGAGCCACCCTTTCCTGGATCGTAGTCAAATGGTCCTTCAATCCTGACAATTTCTTCAAATTTCTTTCCAAATAGTCCTAAAAATGCCTGTTTAGCTACATCCTGATCGACCTCGGCAGGAGGAATGCCTTTTATCCTGTATTTTGTTATAAATGGTGCGTTGAAGGCTGCCTGCATAATTTCAGGCCTTACTGTCACTTTAACAGCCTTTTTATTTTTCTTGTCGATTAGCATGTAAGCCCACTTGCCCCTTGGGTCTTTTCTCATTATACCTTTTCCAAATGTGCAACCCGTTGCGAACTGAACGCCGTCTGCAAAGCAGCCACCAGCGTGATGATTACCCACATACACAATTACCTCTTTATCCATGCTGAGCTCCCTTGTTGTTCCCAGAGCTTTCAAGCCAGCAAGCCCTGCCAGATAACCCATTGGCATACCACCACAAAAATGACCGTGAATATTCAGGGCTGAGTAGAGTAGCTCCTTTTCAACATCGTCGAGGGCTTGAATCTCATTCACAATCTCTCTGTGGTTTTTAAACCTCTCCAGCATCTTTCACCTCCCAAAATTTTTTCTATCTTTACTATATTCCAATATTGTAATATGTCAAGAAAAAATAGAAGAGGCTTGTGCCCCATTATTTATTCTCCATCGAACCATCCTCTTCCCATGCCTCTGCCCATGCCTTTTCCTCTACCCAATCCTCTTCCCATTCCACGACCCATGCCTCTGCCCATTCCTCTACCCATACCTGCATATTCGTCTATTCTGTACACATTCTCAGAGCCGCACTTGGGGCAGTTGGGTCTTCCCGTTCCAAAGGGTTCTTCAAATTCCGCTCCACAATCTGCACATTTGAATTTTCTCATCATTTCAGACCTCCTATTATTTTATTTATCGATTTTTCTATATCTTTTTCATCCGATACAATTACGCTTATCCCCATAGCTTCAAGGTTGTTGATCATGCCTTCACCTATCTCCCTTGCTACAAACACATCTACTCCGTAATCTGCCAATATTTGTGGTATGATTTTACCGGCACCCATCCCCCTTGGATGTTCTCTTTCGTGAGAGCTGTTTTTGACTAATTCATGGACTGGGTTTTTTACTGCAATTCTCTCATCTATCTCTCCGTTTTTTATTTCAACTATAGCTATATACCTGCTCAGTGCCGTGTGGTTTGAGATAGTTTTGAGATTGTTTGTTGGGAATGCTACTCTCATCTTCAACCTCCTTTTCTAATGAACATATGTCAAATTTACTAAAAGTCAATAGCAAGAAGATAAAATTTATTAATATTAATTAGTTTTGTAAGCAGTGATTAAGGAAACTACATTGGAAAAGTTAATTTTCTTAAAAAATATCCATGTTTACAGAATAAAAGAAATTTTAAATGTTGACAAATGAATTAGAAAGTTATATTAGATATTTTGTGATTTGGAATAAGAAGCATAAGAAAAAGTTATTTTTAATTTGTATTTGAGATGGGAGGTTTACCATGAGGCTTAGAAAAAAGCTGTTTAGTGCGGCAGTGGCTGCTGGTTTGGTTTTTGGAGTTAGCAGTGTATCCTTAGCAACCAATGGATATTACATGATAGCAACAGGTGCAAGGTCTTTGGGTATGGCAGGGGCTGTTGTGGCAAACCCGCAGGATGCTTCTACAATTCTACAGAATCCAGCAGGGATAGCTTGGCTTCCAAGGACTATGTTTGATATAGGCGGTGCTGTATTTACTCCTCCAAGGAAGATGAATGGCCATAGAAGCGATTCAAATGTTTTTGTTGTTCCTGCGGCTGGATTTGCTTACAACCCCATGGGTTGTAACTGTGGTACGCCACACTTCGTGTTTGGTGTGGGTATGTACGGTGTTTCTGGTATGGGTGTTGATTGGGATGATACTAATCTTGCCAACACTTGGAGCTTTGGTGGGCAAACTATGCCTGCGATGCTTACCAAGGCTTATTCCAATATGCAGATGATGGAGATGTCTGTTGGTGTTGCTTACAGGTTTAACGATAAATTTTCAATAGGCATCTCTCCAGTTTTCGTTTATCAGGCTTTACAGATGGAGTTTGATTTTGATGTTGGAAATAATCCATGGGGAATACCAACTGGTGTTCATAAGGAGTCACTTGATACTGCTTCTGCTTACGGTATAGGCTTTGATGTCGGTTTAGTCTATAAAATCAATGATATGTGGATGGTCGGTCTTGTTTATAAATCCAAAAGATGGATGCAGCAGTTAGAGTGGAACACAAGACCTGATGGTTTTATGATTACAAGCGATGAAGTGAAAATGACCCTGGATATGCCCCAGCAGATAGCTTTAGGGATAAACTTTAGACCCATTGAACCTTTGAGGATAGAGGCTGATATTAGATGGATAAATTATCGAGATGTTATGTGGGAGCCTGATGTCTCTGGCATGCAGATGCTTGCTATGACACCAAATGGACCTGAGCCAGTAAAAATGGATAATTGGCCATTTCACTGGCACAATCAATGGGTTTATTCCTTGGGAGCTGAGTATAAAGCTACTAAGAAACTAACGGTAAGGGCAGGTTTCAATTATGCTCACGATCAGATAGATGACGATGACCTGTACATGAATATAGTTTCTCCTGGTATTGTTGAAACCCATGTTTCCTGTGGTTTTACATACAGTATTACAAAGAATTTCGATCTCTCTTTTGCATATGTCCATGCGTTTGAGCACGACCAAACGGGTGATGTCCCCCAGCCGTTCCAGGCCGCATTTGGCAAAGATGTAGAGATTAAGATGCACCAGGATACATTTGCCGCTGAAATTAGCTATGTATTTTAGCTTTCTATTTGTAAGGGGCTTTTAAGCCCCTTTTCTGTTTGAATTATCGCTATTCAAGAGATAAAATTTAATGTTATAAATTTTGGGGAGGAATGAGATGGAAAAGTATTTTTACGCTTTGACCGTTATAGCTAAGGATAGGGTGGGTATAGTTGCTTCTATAGCTGAAGTTTTGTATGAAAGAGGCATATCCATAGAGGATTCTGTCTCTACACTGTTGGGAGATCAGTTTACCATGACGCTGATTATTTCGTCCGAGAAAAACTACGGTGTTATAGAGCTGAAAAAGGCGTTTGCCAAAGCGAGGAAGGAGCTTGAGCTCAGTGTATCTTTAAGGAGAATTGAAAAAGAAGAGACCATAACAAGGGAGCCTGAGAATCTATACAGTGTATCTGTTTATGGAAAGGATCGGATCGGTATTGTTTATACAGTTTCAAAGGCTTTTGCTGAAAATGGTGTTAATATACTTGATTTGAGAACGCGTTTAACGAAGGCAGAGAAACCCATGTATGTTATGATTATGGAGGTTGACCTTCCAAAAGATATGAGCGAAGAGCGATTGAACGAAATTCTGGCTCAAGCTTGCGAGAAAATTGGTGTCGATTACTCTGTTAGAAAAATAGAGACCTACGAGCTTTAGGAGTTGTTAGATGGCGGTTAGAGACATAGTGGTTTATCCAGATAGAAGACTTAAAGAGGTGTGTGCTGAGATTAAAGGAATAGACGAGTATACGCTAAACCTTGCAAAAGACCTGCTTGATACTTTGAGGTACTACTCCCACACGGTTGGCATTGCGGCACCCCAGATAGGTGAGCTTGTGCGTGTCATTGCCATAGACGCCTCTAAAAATAAAAAGGGGCAGAAGATTAACCATGGTGAACTTGTTATGGTAAATCCAGAGATAGTTGAGTGGAGTAGCATAATAAAGACAAGAGAGGGATGTCTGAGCGTCCCTGACTACACAGGAAATGTAAACAGGGCACGAAAAATCACCGTTAAATACTTTGATCTTGATGGTAATGAGCATAGATTTGATACAGAGGGGTTTGAGGCTGTTGTGTTGCAACATGAGATAGACCATTTAGACGGGATTTTGTTTATAGACAGGATAATTTCACGCAGAACAGACCTGTTTAGAAGGAAGAACTACTGAGGCAATGGGCTTGTTCAAGCTTGTAAGCGAATTTAAGCCTGCGGGGGATCAGCCAAAAGTAATAGATGAACTTGTCAGAAATATAAAAAGGGGTGAAAAGTATCAGGTTCTCCTTGGCGTTACTGGGAGCGGAAAGACCTTTACCATAGCCAATGTTATAGCACAAATTGACAAGCCTGTTCTTGTAATTTCCCATAACAAGACTCTGGCAGCGCAACTTTACAATGAGTTTTCTGCCTTTTTTCCAGAGAATGCCGTTGAGTATTTTATAAGTTATTACGACTACTATCAGCCAGAGGCTTACATTCCCCGTACCGACACATACATTGCTAAAGATGCTTCAATAAACGATGAGATTGACAGGCTAAAGCAGAAAACCGTTATGAGCCTTCTAACAAGAAGGGATGTTATCGTGGTTGCAAGCGTTTCGTGTATATATGGAGTGGGAGAAAAGGAAGATTACTCTGCTTTAGCTTTCTATATAAATGTCGGCGACAAACTTTCGAGAAGGGATATACTCTCCCGCCTTGTGGAACTCCTCTATGTAAGGAATGATATAGATTTTGATAGGGGAACATTCAGGGTGAGGGGGGATGTAATAGATATATATCCTGCACACATGAGAAACCTTGCCGTTAGGGTGGAGCTTTTTGATGATGAGGTGGATAGAATTATTCTTTTTGACCCTTTGACCAACAGGGTGGTGGAGGAGAAAAACGCGGTTTTAATATTTCCAGCCAATCTCTACATTACAAGTAAAGAAAAGAAAGAGAGAGCTATAAAATCTATAAAGAGGGAACTTGAAGAGAGGATAAAGTATTTTAAAGAGAGAAATAAGCTTCTTGAGGCTCAAAGGATAGAGGAGCGTGTGAACTTTGACCTCGAGATGATAGAGCAGGCTGGAACATGTCCTGGTATTGAAAACTATTCAAGACACTTTTCAAATAGAAAACCTGGTGAGCCACCGAACACTTTAATCGACTATTTTGGAGGGGATTTTTTAACGATTATAGATGAATCCCATGTGACCGTTCCTCAACTTATGGGTATGTATCGTGGTGATTACTCAAGGAAGAAAACTCTGGTTGATTATGGTTTCAGACTGCCCAGTGCTTTAGACAATAGACCTTTAAAGTTTGAGGAGCTTGTTGAGAGGTGGGATCAGGTTATATTTGTCTCGGCTACGCCTGCAGAGTTTGAGGTTGAGCTCTCTAAGGGGATTGTAGTTGAGCAGATAATAAGGCCAACTGGATTGATGGAGCCACCCGTTGAGGTTAAGCCCATGGATAGTGCTGTTGATGATCTATACGGTGAGATAAAAAAAGCTACCGAGAAGGGTGGGAAGGTGCTTATTACGACTTTGACCAAGAGGATGGCTGAGGATTTAAGCGAGTATTACAATGAGTTGGGTTTGAAGACCAGATATATGCACTCAGAACTCAATGCTATTGAGAGGGCAAAGATTATATCAGACTTAAGAAACGATAAGTTTGACTGCATAATAGGGGTTAATCTTCTGAGGGAGGGACTTGATATACCAGAGGTTAACTTGGTTGCTATACTTGATGCTGATAAAGAGGGTTTCTTGCGCTCTAAAACCAGTCTGATTCAGACGGCTGGCAGGGCTTCAAGGAATGCGGAATCCAAAGTAATCTTCTATGCAAACAGTATAACCGATTCGATGAGAGAGGCTATTGAGGAGATAGAAAGGAGAAGAAAGATTCAGGCTGAATACAATAGAATTCACGGAATTGAGCCGAAGACGATCGTAAAGTCTAAAGATAACAAGATGCTTGAAATGTGTAATTTAGATTATATGGATAAGCTCGATGTTTTTGAAGAGGAGATCAGCAAAAAGGATATACCGAAAAGAATAAAAACACTAAAAAAGCTTATGCAGGATGCTGTTAAGAAGATGGATTTTGAGAGGGCAATTGAGTATAGAGATGAGATAGAGAGGCTTAAAAAACTTGACCTTGAACAGGTATGATATATTATCTTGATAACTCTGCTTTTTGGGAGGGGTGATGCTTGAGCTTAAAGACATTAAGTATTCTAAGAACGGCAGTGAAATAATAAAAGGCGTTAGCATGAAATTTGAACAGGGTAAGGTTTACTGTATAGTGGGAAATAATGGGGTTGGGAAATCCACTATAGGATACTTAATAATGGGGCTTTCCGACTATAAACCGAGCGAGGGAAGGATTTATTTGGACGGCGAGGATATAACCGATTTGGGAATAACGGAGCGAGCCAGAAGGGGTATATCCCTTCTGTGGCAGGAGCCCGCGAGGTTTGAAGGTATAACGGTGGAGAGCTACCTGAAATTGAACAGGGATATTAAAAAAGAGGAGATAGAGAGGGCTTTGGAGCTTGTCAATCTTGAACCGGGCAAGTATATGAGAAGGTATGTGGATAAGAAGCTCTCAGGTGGTGAGAGAAAGAAGGTTGAGCTTGCAAGTTGTATTCTGCTTAAACCACGATATTTGATAATGGATGAACCGGACAGTGGAATCGATATAATGAGCCTCGATATGATTGTGAGGGTTATAAACTATTTTAAAGAGCAGGGAAGCTCAGTAATTGTTATTACACATAGAAAAGAGATTGCCCTAAACTGTGGATACTCCTATTTAATCTGTGCTGGAAAGGTTTTCTTGGAGGGGGATAGCAAAAAGATAGTTTCCTATTATGAGAGAACCTGTGATAGTTGTGGCCATGTGAACTATCTGGAGGAGGAGTAATGGATATTGTCAAAGGATACGAAAAAGAGTTTGAGCAATTGGTTGAGATATATGAAAAGAAGACGAACGATAGGAGTTTGAGAAGCCCCGGTGTTGCAACGATAATTGTTAGCGGTAATAAGGTTGTGGGTCTAAACAGTGTTAAAGGGATGCATATAAAGTCCAAAGAGAGGGCTGATGGACTTGTTATGATAGATGTGGAGATTGAGGATAACACTATAATCCCTGTGCCTGTTCACCTATGCACTGGTTTTTTGAGGAAGAGGGGCGAGCAGGTTTTGAAATTTAACTACATAATAGGGGATAATGTAAAGGTAAAATTTAAGTCCCACTGTATATTGACAAAGGTTGAGAAACTTCACCATTACATGGAAAGCGATATGTACATAGGCAAAAATTCGTTTGTGGTTTATGAGGATGAGCATTTTCACGATGAGGGGGGAGGCGTTTTTGTTGAAACAATTACAAGAATGAAGATTGACGAGGGGTCGTTTTTCTCAAGCAAGTTTTATGAGACGAAAACACGGGTTGGCAGGATAAATGTTGTTATGGATATTGAGCTTTTGAAGAACGCCAAAGCCAACTTGGAGAGCAAAATCTATGGTAGGGAAGATGATATTATCGATATAAAGGAAATCTTGAGGTTGAACGGTGAAAACTCTTCAGGGATAGCCAAATCCACCGTATTTGCTACGGACAGGACTAAAGCCCATGTTGTGAATGAGGCTTTTGGGAATGCTCCCTATGCGAGGGGTCATATTGAGTGTAACGAGATAGTTAAAGGCAATGAGGTTTTAGTTTCTACACTGCCACTCCTCAAGGTTATGGATGACAAGGCTGAGCTGACACATGAGGCGAGCGTTGGAAGGATTAATCAGACGCAGCTTGAGACCTTGATGGCAAAGGGTTTAACGGAGGATGAGGCTGCTGAGTTTATAGTTAATGGGCTGTTGAGCTGATGTTGAAATTGCTGTTTTTCCTTTTTATACTGTTTCTTTTTATAACTATATATTCGTTTAAAAAGAGAGTGGACAATATTTTGGATACTCTGTTTCCCCCAAAAGATAAGAAAAGAGGCTACACAAAAAACGAACCCGATGTGCTTGTCAAGTGTCTGAACTGTGGTGTTTATGTTCCTAAGCGGGATGCCGTTAAAAAGATTAGGCTTAACGGTGAGGTTCTCTATTTCTGCTCGGAGCAGTGCAAAAGAGATTACAATAGCAAGAAATGAACCTTCTTTTTATTTCTGCCATTCTTTTAGGTATCTCTACACCACTCTCAATTGCCCTTGATAACATAGCGATAGCAATAGGCCTTTTAGGATTGGTTTTACAGATAAAAAGGATTAAGCTAAAAGGTTTAGACTTAAGAGTTCTTGGAGTGTCTGTTGTGGGTTTCTTATCTTCCACTCTTTCTATTAATCCGTTTAAAAGTTTAAAAAAATCTCACTATCTCTGGCACTTTCTGCCTTACTTTATCTTGTCAAGAGTGGATAGGAGAAAGATAAAGGTTGTGCTTGTGGTTTTGGCTGTTTCTTTTGTCTTTTCCTCGTTGACTGTGATACTTCAGGCTTTAACGGGAATTAAAATAGACATTACACATTTGAACCAGCTTAAAAATTTGCATTTTTTGCATACACCAGTTAGGGGGTTGGGGGTTTTTAGTGCTCCATTAACGACTGCTGGTGTTTTGACGCCAATTACACTCCTTTTTTTATCTCTGTCCATTTTCGAGAGAGGGGTTTTGAGGCTATTTTTTGTGTTTGTTTCACTGATAGGTTTTGTAGCTTTAATATTGAATTTTAGCAGGTCTTACTGGATAGGAAGCTTCGTTGCTGTTTTATTAATGCCGCTTTTTTACTTTAAAAAGAGAAGCTTTGTGCTTGTGCCTGTTTTGGCGGTTGTGTTTGGTATTACTCTCTATGAATTTGTTCCTTCTGTTCACAATAGGGTTAACACCATATTTCATTATCGAAGCAATGTCTCTGCTATGGATAGGATTGCCCTATGGAGGGCTGGGATAGAACTTTATAAAGACTACGATTTAGAGTATAAATTGATCGGTTGCGGGAGCGGAAACCTATTTCATTTTTTAAAACCACACCTCAAGAGGTCTGTTGCGGAGGTGTTTGGCAGAAAAAATATGTATTCGCACTTTTTTAGCTCTGTTCACAATGAGTACCTGCAGATACTCTTGAAATGGGGTGTGGTTGGCCTTTTGGTTTGGTTCTACCTCTGGGGTTATGTGTTGTACAGGAACTTTGTTTTTTTAAGGCAATCGGACAATGATTTTTACAGGGGTGTGGTTTTGGGCTTGACAATGGGCTTTGTGGCTTTTCTAATTGGTGGGTTTTTTGAGCACAATGTGGGGGATGCAGAGGTTATAATTCTCATAATGTTTCTTTTGGGTATTAATAAGAATATTCTTGACTCTTTGGAGGGGTGAGATGAAGTTCTTTTTGGATACAGCAAATGTTGAGAGTATAAAGTATTTTGCCGATATGGGTCTTGTTGATGGAGTGACGACAAATCCCTCTTTGGTTGCAAAGGAGGGAAGAAACTTTGAAGATGTGATTAGGGAGATCTCAGAAATAGTTGATGGTCCCATATCTGCTGAGGTTTTATCAACCGATGTCGATGGAATGGTAAGAGAAGCACTCGAGCTTTCAGAGATACATGAGAATATAGTAATAAAGGTGCCAATGACAAAGGATGGAATCAAAGCAACCCATATCCTTGCAAATAAGGGTGTTAAAGTTAATATGACGCTCATTTTTTCACCTGCTCAGGCACTTCTAGCTCTGAAGGCTGGTGCACGGTTTATAAGTCCATTTATCGGTAGGCTTGACGATATATCGTGCAGTGGTATGGAGCTTGTGGTGGCGGTTAGAGATATATTGGATAACTACGATTTTGAGTGTGAGATTATTGTTGCAAGTATCAGGCACCCTCTACATGTGGTTGAGGCAGCCCGTTTGGGAGCAGATATAGCCACGATACCACCTTCTGTAATGGAGAAGCTCTTTAACCATCCATTAACCGATGTGGGACTTGAAAGGTTTTTGAAGGATTGGAGTAATGCTTTTAAAAAATAGGAAATTGGTTGTCGCAACGAACAACAAACATAAACTTAGGGAGATAGAGGAGATTTTGAACGGTTTTGAAATTATACCTGCAAAAGAGGTCTTGAAAGAGTTTAACCCCGAAGAAAACGGTAGGAGTTTCTGCGAAAATGCCTTCATAAAGGCAAAAGCACTCAAGGAACACACAGAGTTTCCAGTTCTTGCCGATGATTCGGGTTTAGAGGTGTTTGCTTTGGGTGGTGAACCCGGGGTGTTTTCTTCTAGATACTCAGAAGATGGAAGTGATGAGGCTAATCTTAAAAAACTGCTCTTAAATTTGAAAGGTATAAACAACAGAAAAGCTCGATTTGTATGTTGCATGGTTTTGGTTTTTGGGGATAGAGTTATAAAAAAAGAGGGATTTGTTTACGGTAGTATAACAGAAAAGCCAAGGGGCAAGAGCGGTTTTGGGTACGACCCTGTGTTTGTTCCTGACGGGTATGATAAGACTTTTGCTGAAATGGGCGAGAAGGAGAAAAACTCAATATCCCATAGAAGGAGGGCACTTGAGTTAATTAAAGGTGAACTGGAGGCTATTTATGGGTAAGATTTTGTTGGCAGTTATCGTTGTGGTTCTAATTTCTTTTAACTCCCATGCGGTTAACCCTAAAAAATACCTTAAGGGTAAAAATATTCCTGTTCATATAACGGCTGATAAGCTTACTGCTTTTGATAAAAAGGGACTTTACATATTTGAGGGCAATGTTATTGCAACAAGGGGAGATGTTAAACTGAAAGCTGATAAGATGAAGGTTTATAAGGATTTAAAAAAAGGGGATATTGATAAAATAGTGTGCCTGGGTCATGTTGTTATAACCAAAGAGGATAAAAGGGCTGAATCTGACAAGGCTACATACTATGCTAAAAAATCTATGGTTGTGCTTGAGGGGAATGCTAAGGTTCTCTCTGGTAAGAACAACATTAAAGCGGATAGGATAGTTTACTATTTGGATAAGGATTATGTGGTTTCTCAATCGGATAACTCTACAAAGAGAGTGGAAGTTACAATTTATCCAAATAAAAAGGAGAAGAAGTGATGGTTAGAACAAGATTTGCACCCTCGCCAACGGGTCATCTGCATATCGGTGGTCTAAGAACGGCGATTTACAACTACTTTTTTGCAAAGTCTAAGAAGGGTGAGTTTATTTTAAGAATAGAGGATACCGATAGGGAGCGCTCGAAAGATGAATATACAGAGGCTATATTGGAAGGTCTGAAGTGGTGTGGGCTTGAGTGGGATGATATATGTTTTCAAAGCAAGAGAAATGAGATTTACGAGAAATATATGAATAAGTTGATAGAGGAAGGAAAGGCTTACAGGTGCTACTGTTCCAAAGAGCGGCTTGAAAGAATTAAAAAAGAACAGCTTGAAAGGGGCGAGAACCCTCACTACGATGGACATTGTAGAAATTTGAGTGAGTATCCCTTGGATAAGCCCCATGTTGTAAGAATTAAGTTGCCCGAGGAAGACATAGATTTTTACGACCATGTGCACGGCAATATGCACTTTTCCTATAAGGAGTTTGACGATTTTATCATAAGGCGCTCTGATGGTTCGTTTATGTATAACTTTACCAATGTTGTTGATGATATTGAGTGTGGTATTACCCATGTTATAAGGGGTGACGACCATTTGACAAACAC
>WFQQ01000107.1 GCA_015486965.1 Desulfurellaceae bacterium | reverse complement strand
GAAAACTTTATAAAGTGTCCCTGTGGTAATCGAATTGGCATAGATAGAGGCGCTTTCATTAAGATGATTCAGCCTGCCTTTACCTATTCGGGCACAGTTAGCTCAAAATAGAGTTTACTGATACTAATTTGGTATTTTGTAAATATCTCTCATAATATCAAGGCCACAGGAGAGTCCTTCTACCCACTCGATAAATTGTTTTGATAGTTCAGGAGTATTGAATATCGCTCCATGCTGCGGGACAATCATGTTAATATCGAGTTTTTTAACCATGCCTGCCCACGCTTTTAAAGCTTCTCCAGAAGGTATATATCGTTTATGGAACGCTTCCATGTATTGGATGTGGTTGTTGAAATCCTTCACTATATCGTAGTCAGCTCCAAGTGAAGCCCCCAGGTCTCCGCTGTACAGAATCTTAGACACAGGGTCGTACACCTGAAAGTTGCCAACGGAGTGCAAAAAGTGTGCTGGTATAATTTTTAGGTCAACTCCACCAAGGTTTAGCGTCATGCCCTCATCAGGGATGCCGTGGATCCTTGAAACTGCATACTTGTCAACCCCAAAGTGTGGAACAAACCTAATCCAAAGCTCCGATATATAAGCTTCTGCATCGGAAACCATAAGCCATGCGTTAGCTGATGCAATGATGTCAGGGTCTTGGTGGGAGAAAAAGATGTATTTAAGCCCCTTCTTTTTTACAACACTTGAAACACCCGAAAACAGCTTTGGATAGATTTTGTGGCCACCAGGATCGAGTATCATAGCCTCGTTTCCATGCACAATTAGATGCTGGTTTGCCTGAACCATAAATCCCTCTGTTAAATCACTGAACATGATGTTTTTGTGTTCATTTTCGTTAAACAGTTCAATCACAACTCACCCCCCTTAAATTAATCTAAATCTTTATCTTTCATTAATGGGAATAGAATAACATCCCTTATGGAGCTGTTTGATGTTAATAGCATTACAAGCCTGTCTATGCCAATGCCTTCACCCGCTGTTGGCGGAAGCCCGTACTCCAAAGCCCTGATGTAGTCTGCATCGTACATGGTTGCTTCTTCGTCTCCTTTTTTCCTCTCTTCAAGCTGTTTCAAAAATCTCTCTTTCTGGTCAAATGGGTCGTTCAACTCGCTAAAGGCATTTGCTATCTCCATTCCAGCTATGTAAAGCTCAAATCTATCTGTAATCTCTGGATTCTGCCTGTTTCTTTTGGCAAGCGGCGAGATAGCCACTGGGTATCCCACTACAAAGGTAGGATTGATAAGCTTTGGCTCAACCAAAGCGTCAAATATTTCAGCCAATATCTTCTCATGGGGCATGGTTTCGTTAACCCTCTTTTCAAGCTCCAGCGCATACTTTAAAGCCTCTTTCTTGTCGTTTAAAATCTTTTCATCAACCTTCCCAATCTCTCTTAAACCTTCGAAAAATTCAACCCTCCTCCACGGTCTTGAGAAGTCTATCTCTTTACCCTCAAACTCAATTTTATTATTTTGTATCCCTATCTCTTTCAAAACATATTCAAACAGTTCCTCTGTAAATTCCATAAGAAAGTTGTAGTCTTTATATGCAATATAGAACTCCATCATCGTGAACTCTGGATTGTGCTTCAAGTCCATGCCTTCGTTTCTGAAGTTTCTGTTTATCTCAAATACCCTCTCAAGTCCACCCACAACAAGCCTTTTCAGATAAAGTTCAGGCGCTATTCTCAAATATAAATCCATATCCAGTGCGTTAAGGTGTGTTTTAAAGGGTCGTGCCGCAGCCCCTGTGACCAGTTTGTGTAGCATTGGAGTTTCAACCTCTATAAACCTGTTATTGAGCATAAACTTTCTTATGGCACTGATAATCTTTGCCCTTTTAATAACTGTCTCTTTAGTTTCATCATTGACTATAAGATCTAAATACCTTTGCCTGTATCTGAGCTCTTTGTCTTTTAAGCCGTGCCACTTTTCAGGTAGAGGTCTTAAAGATTTTGTGAGCATTACTATTTTGTTTGCTTTTACTGTAAGCTCTCCGGTTTTGGTTTTAAAAAGTGTTCCCTCAACACCTATGATATCCCCAATATCCAGCTTTTTATAAAGCTTAAAATCGTCTTCAGATAGGCTCTTTTTTTCAGTGTAAACCTGAATGTAGCCTGTAAAATCCTTTAATTTTAAAAAGCCAGCCTTTCCAAAGCTCCTATACGCCATTACCCTTCCTGCAACTTTTACTGGTATCCCCAAACCTTCGAGCTCATCCTTACTTTTATTATCGTACGATTCGTGCAAATCTTTAGCAAAACTATCTGGCTCAAACCCGTTGAAATAGGGGTCAATTCCAGCTTTTTTCAGCTCCTCTAACTTTTCTATCCTTCTTTTAATGAGTTTATTTTCGCTTTCTTGGGTCATCTATTGGTTATCCTCCTTTACAGTTTTCAAGGCTTCTTTGATAAAATCGTCAAGCTCCCCATTAAGCACAGAAAGTGCTTGCACATCCTTCTTCTCAACGCCCGTTCTGTGATCTTTCACCATTTTGTATGGATGGAGAACGTAAGACCTTATCTGACTGCCCCACTCTATCTTTTTCTTTTCACCTTTTAAGTTCTCTATCTCCTTCTTTCTCTCTTCCTGTTTTAGTTGATACAGTTTGGATTTCAAAATCTTCATGGCGTAGGCTTTATTTTTATGCTGGCTTCTCTCATTCTGGCAGGTTACAACAATGCCTGTTGGAAGATGTGTTATTCTCACCGCTGAATCTGTTTTGTTAACATGTTGACCACCCGCTCCCGATGCTCTAAATGTGTCTATCTTGATTTCCGAAGGGTCTATCTCAATCTCTGAGTCTTCATCGGATATCTCTGGAAGGACAGAAACAGAAGCGAAACTTGTATGTCTCCTCTTGTTTGCATCGAAAGGAGAAATTCTGACCAGCCTATGAACACCGTTTTCAACCTTTAAATAACCGTATGCCATCTCTCCATTTACAAGAAAGGTTATGCT
>WFQQ01000106.1 GCA_015486965.1 Desulfurellaceae bacterium | reverse complement strand
TCCATGTTCTTTAATGGTTAGGTGCTTATTTCCCCCTGGTGAGGATAGCATGCAGGGAAACACCCGTTCCCATTCCGAACACGGCAGTTAAGCCTGCATGCGCCGATGGTACTGCGGGAGCGCCCGTGGGAGAGTAGGTATTGCCAGGGGGGTTAACCTTCCTTATTTAAGTAGAAAACTTCTCCATGCAGCGTAAATTTTTGTTGAACAATAGTGAGCAGTGTAATTTCCATGTTGTTCTATTTCAACCCGATATTCCTCCAAACACGGGAAATATTGCACGCCTCTGTGTAGCTACAAATTCTACCCTTCACTTGATAAAACCTTTGGGTTTTTCTTTAAATAATAAGAGGCTTAAAAGGGCAGGTTTAGATTACTGGGATAGTCTTAAGCTTGAAATACACAACTCGTTGGATGATTTTTTAAAAAAATACGGAGACAGAAGGCTCTTTCTTGCCTCAACTAAAGCTAAAAAGCCATATTTTGATGTATCGTTTAAAGAGGGGGATTTTTTGGTTTTTGGCTCGGAGACTAAGGGTTTACCAGAGGAGTTCATTGAAGATAACTATGAAAACGCCATAAACATTCCCATTTCAAACGCAGTTCGTTCTTTAAATTTAGCAGATAGTGTGGCGATTGTCCTTTATGAAGCCATAAGGCAGGTTTGTTTCTAAATAATAAACATTGCGTCTCCGAAACTGAAAAATCTGTACTGTTTCTCAATTGCCTCTTTATAACATTTTAGGATTTTTTCCCGTGAATAGAATGCGCTTACGAGCATAAGGAGTGTAGATTTGGGTAGATGGAAGTTTGTAATCAACGAGTCAATGGCTCTAAATTTGTATCCTGGATAGATGAAAATCTCTGTTGAGCCTTTGTGTGGTATAAGTTCTCCTTTTTGGTTTACCGAGCTTTCTAAGGCTCTGACAACGGTTGTTCCAACAGCGATTACCTTTCCCCCTGAAAGTTTGGTTTCTTTAAATAGCTCTGCTGTTTCTTTGCTAATTTCAAACTTTTCCCTGTGCATTTTGTGTTTTTCTATCTCTTTCTCTTTGACGGGCTTAAATGTGCCTATTCCCACATGGAGTGTTATATACGCAATCTTTACACCTTTTTCCTTTATTTTTTTCAAAAGTTCTTGCGTAAAATGTAATCCAGCTGTAGGGGATGCAACGGCTCCTTCTTTTTTTGCAAACACAGTTTGATAAAACTCAAAGTCCCTATCTTTGTTGTATTTATCATAGTCTCTTTTTATATATGGAGGAAGTGGCACTTCTCCAACTTCTTCCAAAAGCTCATAAATATTTTCACTATCCTCAAATTTCACGACCCTTTTGTCGGAGTTGGGAAGCTTTCTAATCAAGGCCTTTTTTTGGTTTTTCAATATCACCTCAGTTTCCTGTCTAATTTTACCCCTTGTCAGACAGAGGAAGAGGTTTTTATCTAACTCCTCAAGTAGAAATATTTCTACTTTGCCACCTGTGGTTTTTTTTCCGAAAATTCGTGCGGGTATAACTTTTGTATCATTTAAAACGATAAGGTCTCCCTTTTTTAAGTATTCAACTATGTTTTTAAAGATCGTGTGCCTAACTGTTCCTGTAGTTCTATCACACACCATTAGCCTGCACTCATCCCTTGGTATGTGGGGCTTTTGGGCTATGAGATTTTGGGGGAGTTCGTAGTTAAACAGCTCTACATCCATGGCGTTTGAGATTATAGTGAATTTTAACTTGAAAACAAGGAGCAGTTGCCTATAATCATTTGTGAGTTATGTGAACTTCGAGCCTTGACAAAATGAACTTTTAACTCAAATTATACTTGATGGCGGCACTTCTTGAGAAGAATTATCAGATTATAATATAAAACCTTTTTAGAAAGGTGGTGGATATGGTGAAAGATAACAGTGGCGAGGCCATGAGGAAAATCTTAAGCGAGGGTAAGAAAAAGGGCTATGTAACATACGATGAGATTAACGACATGCTGCCCGAAGGTATCAGTGTTGATGAGATAGACGACATAATAAGAAGGTGCGACGACCTGGATATTGACATAATTGATACAGACAAACACTCTGCAGCTCGAACAGAGGCTACGAGTTTTGAGCTTGAAGAGGACGAAGAGGTTGGTAGCGCCATCAGGATGTATTTGAGGGAGATGGGCAACATCCCGCTTCTTTCAAGAGAAGAGGAGATAGAAATTGCCAAAAGGATAGAGGAGAGCAAGATTAAACTGATAAGAAAATTGATTGAGCTGCCTTTTGTGTGCGATGCCATGAAGGAGCTTAAATCCCAAATACTAAACGGCACAGAGAAGGTTAAGAATATCTCAAATGCACTTGATTTGACATACGATTTCGATGATGAGAGTGAAGAGGATCATACGGCAAAGGAGACCTTTCTTAAGATACTTGATAGTATAGTTGAAAAGTATGGAATGTTAGAGAGAGCCAAGGATGAAAAAGAGGCGGAAGAAATAAAAGAGAGTATTTTTAAAGATTTCGAAGAGATTGCTTTAAGCGACAAGTATATCCAAAAGATAACAGAGTCGTTTTTAGAAAAGGTGAGGGCTGATAAGAGCCTACCCAATAGGGAAAAGCTTTTTGACGCATTGAGTGAAATAGAGATGGCTCGAAAAGAGGTTGAAGAGGTTAAACAGAAGATGATAAAAGCCAACCTGAGGCTTGTTGTATCTATTGCAAAGAAGCATTTGAATAGGGGTCTTTCTTTTTTGGATTTAATCCAGGAGGGTAATATAGGTTTGATGAAGTCTGTGGATAAATTTGACTATAAGAAGGGTTTTAAATTCTCGACCTATGCAACATGGTGGATAAGACAGTCCATTTCAAGGGCTATTGCTGATCAGGCGAGAACAATAAGAATACCTGTGCACATGATAGAAACCATAAACAAAATCGTCAGAGCATCGAAACTGTTGGTACAGGAGAAAGGGAAGGAGCCCACAGCCGCTGAGCTGGCTGAGTATCTTGGTATGGATGAGGATAAGATAAAAAGCATCATTAAAATTGCGAAAGAGCCAATATCATTAGAGACTCCCATTGGTGATGATAACGATACGCACCTTGAGGATTTCATAGAAGACACAAGAACCAAACAGCCCATAAATTATGTAATAGAGGAAAATTTAAAAGAGAAGATTGAAGAGGTTCTGTCAACCCTGACAGAGAGAGAGGAGAAGGTTTTGAGGATGAGATTTGGCATTGGCGATGGACACGACCACACATTGGAAGAGGTTGGAAGGGTTTTGGGAGTGACCCGTGAAAGGGTCAGACAGATAGAGGCGAAGGCTTTAAGAAAATTGAGGCATCCCAAGAGGAGCAGAATACTGTCAGGATTTGTAGAATGAGGATTAACAGATACCTTGCACAAGCTTTGAATGTTTCAAGAAGGAAAGCAGACGAGCTTGTCAAAGAGGGAAGGGTTAAGTTAAACGGCAAGGTATTGAAAGATTTTGTAGATATAAATGAAGACGATAGCGTAGAGGTAGACGGAGAGCCCGTTAGAATAGAGAAAGGTAGGAAGTTATATTTTGCTTTTTATAAACCCCCTTTTGTTATAAGTTCTTCCAAAGATGAAGAGGGAAGGCG
>WFQQ01000105.1 GCA_015486965.1 Desulfurellaceae bacterium | reverse complement strand
TTGATAATACAGCCAAGTCCCACACCTGCTTTAACTTTGAGTAAACACCCTTGCAAACAACCGCCGCAGTAATAAATCTCATCCTCCCTGCCCTCTTGTAGCTTCTTAACAAACGCCTGATCGCAAGCCAATGATTTACCCAGACCTATCAAATCAGCCCAACCCTCACTCAATGCCTGTTCAATTTTATCTTTGTTTGCCATTCTTCCGTCAACAATTATGGGCAGGTCCGTCAACTTTCTAATAGCCTTGAATGTCTCAATCTGTTTTTCAACAGGGGTAAATGTCGCAGAGTAATACCATGGCGGTGTATCGCAGGCACTCCCCAAACCAACATGGATGGCAACTGCACCGAACTCTTTGGCAAGCTCCAATATAGGTTTATTATCCTCTGGAGTTATACCACCATCCACAAACTCACTTCCAGAAATCCTAACAATCACAGGCAGTCCACCAGCATTTGAAAAGACACTATCAAACACCTCTTTCGCAAAGAGCGTCTTGTCCTTCCCGTACTCATCGCTCCTTTTATTCGTTCTATCCTTCAAAAACTGGGCAACTATATAGCCCATGCCTGCCTGTAGTTCAATGGCATCGAAGCCAGCTTCACGAGCCCTTCTTGCTGCATCACCAAAGGCACTAACTATCTCTTTTATCTGCTCCTTAGTCAACTCAACGGGAGTCTGCTTAGTAGCTGGACATGGAATCGGGCTTGGAGCAAGCGGTGGCTGACCCGAAGCTTTGGGATTAGCAGCCCTGCCAGCATGGGTAATATTCAAACACGCAAGAGAACCGTTTTCATGGATTACATTTGTAATTTTTCTTAGCTCATCAACGCATCTATCCTCGTCTATACAAAGCTGTTTTGGATGCTCCCTTCCGCTTCTTAAAACTGCCGTTGGCTCAATAATTATAAGGGAAAAACCACCTTTGGAAAGCCTCTCATAGAACTTTAAATGCTTCTCGGTTACCTCTCCTTTGGGATTACCATAAGCTGTTTTAACTGGGGCAGCAATAAACCTATTTTTCAACACCAAATCTCCAAGATTAACGCTATCAAACATCCCAGCCATTTTATACCCCCTTTAGATTCTATTTTTTCCATATGTTCTCTAACACAGATAATAGGTAAAAAGCTATAAATTGTCAATTACCAGCATGAGGAAAAATTTTTGACTTTTGGGAAGATTAGTGGTATAAAGCACAACTGTTGCCATGCCTTTAAGTTTAGGCATGAGAAAAAATTGAAATAGAAAAAGGAGGGCACATGAGTGAAGGCACTCGGAAGACACGTTTTGGCTGAATACTTTGATTGTGAAAGGGAACTCCTCAACAACCCTGAGTTGCTCGAGAAGTACTTAATTGAGGCTGCAAAAGTAGCCAACGCAACCGTAATCTCCTCATCTTTCAGAACTTTCGAACCATTCGGTGTCAGCGGCGTTGTTATCGTATCCGAATCCCACCTGGCCATTCACACCTGGCCTGAATATGGATTTGCCGCAGTTGATTTTTTTACATGTGGAGACACTTCCAACCCCTGGAAGGCTCACGAATACTTAAAAAAAGTCTTAAAACCCAAGCGTACCGAAGAAAAAGAGGTTTTAAGGGGCGTTCTGGGTATAGAGAACCTTGAATTTAAACCGTTTCTAATACACCAACGACAGAAACAAGAAAACAATAGCGCTGCTTTTATTTAATTTTTATAACCTTTAGGAGGAAACTTTAGATGTTCAATAGGGCTCCCAATATCTACTCAATAAAAGCGGCTGAAGCAGAAGGATTTAGTGAGCTTAACGCTTTTGATGTAGCACTGTTAAAAAGCGGCGTTGGAAATACAAATCTTGTCAAAATGAGCTCTATTTTACCACCCAATTGCAGGAAAAAAGAATCCATTGAACTTCCCTTAGGCAGCCTTGTTCCAGTTGCTTACGCATCACTGACTTCAAGCAAAAAGGGTCAAAGGATTGCAGCGGCAGTTGCAATAGGAATTCCAAAAGACCGCTCAAAAAACGGGCTTATTATGGAGTTTGAAGACTACAATATAACAAAAGAGCAGGCCGAAACCCATGTTAGAAAAATGGCTGAATGGGGAATGAAGTATAGGGGGTATGAGATAGACTACATAGAAAGTATAGCCATCGACCATGTGGTTGAGGAGCATGGAGCTGTATTTGCATGTGTAGTTCTTTGGTGGGAGTAGATGAGGTTTCTGTTTTCCTTACCATCACCAAAAAAAGCCCGATGTTTTCTTGTGGGTGTGCCTTACGACGGCACATCCACCTTTAGACCCGGTTCCCGTTTTGCCCCAAGCTCAATCAGAGAAGCCTCATATGGCATAGAGTCCTACAGTCCCTATCAAGACAAAGACCTTAAAGATGCGAAATTTTTTGATATCGGAGACATCCCAGTTTCTTATTCAAACATAGATTTAAACTTTAAAACAATAGAATCATTCATATTTAAACTCATTTTAAAGGGAAAAAAGGTAATCTCAATGGGTGGAGAGCACCTAATAAGCTATCCTATTATTAAGGCATTCAAAAGAAAATTCAAAGAGCTTGTTGTAATTCATGTTGATGCACACAGCGATCTCGCAAATACATTTAGGGGAGAGAGTTTTTCCCACGCTACAGTTATGAGAAGGGTTGCGGAACTCATCGGCTTTGAAAATCTATTTCAATTGGGCATTAGGAGCCTATTGAAAGAGGACAAAATTCTACCCAAAAGAAAGGAAAATATGTGTATGTTTAACTTAGATAAAGCTGAAAAGTTTTTAGAAGAGGCTGGCGATAGGCCAATATATCTATCTTTAGATTTAGATGTGCTCGATCCCTCTATCCTTCCCGGAACAGGAACCCCAGAACCAGGCGGTGTCGATTTTAAAGAGCTTTTGAGATTTATACTGCTTCTGAAAGATT
>WFQQ01000104.1 GCA_015486965.1 Desulfurellaceae bacterium | reverse complement strand
AATTTATATGGTAGAAATCCAACCTTTGCAAGCCAAAGAATCCCGCAGGGAACTCTAAATACGGGAAGACATGTAATAAAAAACTCTCTGAATCCTTTTTCAATCCTATCTATATCATTAATTGAAAATTTTACACCCCTCAGTATATTGGCAGCGGAGAGGCAATGAGGGTAAAAAATAGAAGAATCATACAAATATCCCGTCTCCTTCAACACGGCAACAATGCCAATATCTATTCTAAATTGAGGACTTCTATAACCATAGACCCTTCTATTGAAAGCCTCCTCTAAAATTCTTTTATACTCCCCTAATTCATAAAAGATAACATCTTTTGATAGCACTCTATAGTCTATATGCCTATATCCGTGGGATGCAACCTCATGCTCCCCGTTTACTATTCTCTGGCTAAATCCTTTTTTAACAAGATAATTCAAAGCTTCTCCATTTATAAAAAAGGTTGCTTTGATGTTAAACTGCTCAAGCGCATCCAGTATAAAAGGCAAACCCTCATCTATCCCTTTAAAGCTCCTTCTATCTCCCAAATCTCTTTCAACATCAACTGTAATTGTAAACTTCATTTTCTTACCGTAATCACCAAAGTAATCAAATATAAGAATGTTATTGCTGCAAGTGGATTTACTATAAAACTAAACAGGCTTAACAGCAAAGCCTTTTCAGGATTAACTCCATTGAGCCCCATAAGATAGATAAATGCCAAATCCCTCGTACCAAGACCCGCCACCGAAATAGGTATTGCTGTAATCAAACTACCAGTAACATAAACAAGCAAAAGAAACGAGAGGGGAAGGTTAATATAAAACACCTTGGCTTCAAGATAGCAACTTAGAATATAAATAACCCAAACAACCAAAGTTAAAAGCAGCGAACTCTTCACCGAAAGCTTAAACGATTCAAGTATTTCATCAAAGAAGTAGCTTACTTTTTTAGAAATCCTATTTTTATAAACTAAAAACAGGGCAATAGAAAAGACAAATACAGTAAGTATAAAAACCAAATACCAACCACTAAATTTAACCTCTAAAATCCTGAAAAGCTCAGGGTTTAGAGAAAAACATACGAAACAAATCAAAATGGCAAAAGTAAGATCAAGTAGATTATTTAAAAAATAGACATTGCCAATCCTTATCTTTTTCTCTCCTTTTGTAGAAACAATCGTTGCACCCGCAGCAGTTAGTGTTGTTACGGCTTGGGTTGTAATCTGACCAAGCAAAAGCGAATTTATATAGATTCTAAAAAGCTTTAGACTGTCAATTTTTACTCCGATACTTTTCAGGTTAAAAAAAATCCTCGAATATTTAACAAAGACCATAGCCACCATTGAAAAAAAAGCTAAAAACATAAAGGCATAATCAATATTATGTATTACTTGAACAAACCGGCTCCAGTGAATTTTAACAGAGACAATATAAATAAGAACCACCAATCCAAAAAATCTGGAGAGAATTTTTAATATACCCATTTTCTCACGCTTCCAGAAACAAGATTCAGAATGGGCACAGGAACTATTTTTACAATCTTGCTTACCCATCCATATTTCTCTCTAACAAAAGGCTTAACCCTGGGTTTCAATACACCCATATCTAAATCAAAAGAATAAATATTAAGTGGATACTCGCCAGCATTAAACCTTTTTTTGTGCTCATAAGCACCACTACCTTTTGGACTTCTTCCAAACGAGTATCTTTCCAATCCTAAATCCATAGCCATACTTGTAAAGTAATACTCAAGGGTAGAACCAGCTCTGGTTTTTCTAAATTTTGCTGGAACTATTAAATAAAGCTCATACATTACATCTCCATATACCAAAACAACCCCTGCTCCTACATCCATGTTTTCAAAGCTACAAATAGCCAGCTTAATTTTCTCTTTAAATGCCTCAAAAAGATTGTAAAAAAAATTCTCCCTGTGCCATGGAGTTCCAAACTCTCTCATCTTCAACTTCATGAGTCTGAGAAATCGCTGGATATTTTTTTCGTTGAGTTTAGTGTCAATCTCCAGCTCCTGATTGAAAATTCTTTTAAAACTTGCCTTCTCTTTTTTTTTGAATACACCCTTAAGCTCTTCCTCAGTGTCTGGTAAATCCAGTATAAATACTGAGTGGATGTTGTTGTAAGGATAATCTTTTATTTTTTCATTAAACTGATAAATCCTAAGTTGCTTGAACTTCACATTTTCGAGTAAAAATCTTTCATAATAATCAAAGTAATCAACATTTACAATTCCCGCTGCCTCTACATGTGGAAGCGAAACAAGCTCATCCTTGAAAAAGTGAGCCTTAACATGGAAAAGAGGCAAAACAGAAAGAATGTTGCCACTACCATCCTCAACATATAGGTAAATATCCTCAAATCCATAACTGTTTTTAATTACATCAATCCACCTGCTCGAATGCCACATATATCCGTTTTTTAAAACAAAATCTTCCCACCTCTGTACTTCTGCACTATCTTTTGGGTTTAACCATTTAACTATCATCCTTTTCTCCGCTAAAAAGCTTTTTTATAACTATCGATATCTGGTGCGATATAAGCCCAACAATAAACATTGAAACAGAGAATGTGAAAAAATGGGAAAAACCAAGTGGATTTTGGACATTCTTAACCAAAAGGCTGAAAAGCCCTGATAAAATACCGACATAAAAGGAGTAAAGGGAGAGTGGAATAAAAAAATTCAGCGGCTCAAAAATTACCACCATCGATAAAATAATAAAAAGTGCGGTTAAAAAGTCTCTTATTCTTACCTTGCTTTTCCCCGCTTTTCTTTTTTCAACCTTTATCTCAACATACTCCACATTGAACCTCAAAAGATTCACCAGAATCAAAGTAGCTGTCGAAAACGAATAACGGGATGGTAAAATTTGAATATACCTGACAATTTTCTTTCTCCTTAGGGCACACAAACCGCTGTTTATATCTTTAAATTTCTGTTTTGTGAAAAAGTTAACCAATAAAGTAAGTATAAATTTGCCTATGGCTTTGAAAATTCCAGAAGAAAGAAGGCTCTTTCTCTGCGTTAAAACTGCATCGATGGATGGCTTTATCCGGTCAACCACCTTTTCAATCTCAGACAAAGGATGCTGACCGTCGGCATCAACAATAACACAGAAATCTCCAGAAGCTCTCTTTATTCCAGAGGATATCGCCTCTCCTATCCCCATGTTTTTATCATGCTTAACAATCACATCAGCTTTTTGAATTTCCCTAAAGGTGTTATCAGAAGAGCCATCATCAACTGCAACTATTTCGCTATCTGGGTACCTCTCTTTTAAAGTCTCAATAACACCACCCACAGTTTTTTCTTCGTTATAAGCTGGAATAACAAAGCTAATCTTCACCTCCCACCCCCTTAAACACCCTCAATAAGCCGAATAATAGTAGTAGTGAAAGTTTTTAAAAAACTGCCATGCCCTGTATGTGCTTGATACCATGAACACTATAGAACCTGCGGTTAAACCAACGACCGAGTAGTAGTATGCAAAAACCCTACTAAAAAAGAAACCAACTATGATGTTTACAAGAACACCCAAGGCAATTGATTTCACAGCAAATCCATACCTTGAATAGGAGAAGAATATAACGCAATTCAAAAGGGCAATACTCAAGAACACATATCCAATAGAGGCAAACCAGAAAACCTTTTTGTTTATGAGTATGAAAAACATGTGCAGATGGGGCAGATTAAACTCCTTAAATAGAATAAAAGGTGTAAAATAGGAGAGCAGTATGGAGACAAAACCAACGATCAGGAATGTTGCAATACCAATCCTGTAAACCCTCAAAAAGTGGTTGTTAAATTCATCAACATTTTGAGCTTTAATCGATTTAATCTTATCAAACGACAGAATTCCAAGCTCATAAACAAATACCTCTATTAAGGCTATTGTAATAACAAATGTTAAAAGAGCCCAGTCGACTCCAACCTCATACGGCATATTAAACCACATTGGGTAAGGTAGAAAGTTTTTTGATGTTGTCCATGCAAAAAATCTGTCAAGAACAAGAAAAACAAAGTACAGTATACCGTAGATGAAAAACGGATAGAGGGTATAAAACAGAGTTGAAAGCTTGGGTAAAGTTATACCTTCTGATGAGCTCTCAAGCTCTATTTTCCTTAGTTTTAAAAAGGCAACAATATTGGAGACAACAACTATAACAAGCATAGATATCCATTGAGAAACATAGATATTATAATTCAAATACTTAAACAGAAAGAACACAAGCAGTATCCCCATTAAAATAACAAGCGTTATTGTTAAATAATCTTCAAGAACATAAAAGATTGAAAAGACCAAAAATATAACGGCAAGCAATATATAGTAATATATTGTGATTTTTATCATAAACGGCGGAAATAAGTTCATAAAACTATTAACTAAATAGATAACAAAGGCAAATATTACAACAACAATTAACCCAGTAAAATACAATCTCTTCGTTATCTTACTTGCAAGTATAAACTCTTCAAACTTCAGATAAAAGAGTCCCTTTCTTCCTATTATTTGTGATATTCCACCTGTTGTAGTTAGTGCAAGAAGCGTCCCAAGGGCAATAGCCGTCGCCTCTCTCAAAGTGAAGTGCACATAAGACCAAATACCTATACCCACAGCAACCATTGAAATGATTTGTAAAGCCATTGGCAGGGCAAACAGAGTCCCCTTGATATAGCTGGTAAAAATCCTTTTTAATCTAAGTTTTTTACCATCAGCAGGCTTTCCCTCCTCCCATTCAAGCTCTGGAACATACTCCATAAGCTTTTTTGATAGTTCAAAAACATCCTCATAACCCCAATCATGTTTAGCGTCTATATCTCTAATGCCGTTGGATTCCACTAAAGCTGCAAGTTCCCAATGATCTATGGGTCTGGTTTTCCCCTTCGTTATAACTTCTAAAAGCTCTTTGAGCTCTCTATCACCCTTCAAGCCTCGCCACCACCCCTTGCCAACCTGTAGTAGTTAACCCTGTAGTTTCTCACCATATCCCTAATTCTAAAACCCCTCAAAACCCTTTCCCTTGCTGCCAAAGACATCTCAGCAAGTACATCCCTATTTTCATAAAGGTAAACAATCTTATCGGCAAAAGCTTTATAATCCTTAGGTTTGACAAGAAAACCGTACCCCTCAAGCACCTCCCTTACGCCACCCACATCGGATGACACAACAACCTTCTCGCAAGCCATAGCTTCGATGACAACGAACGGAAAGGCCTCGGAAATGCTCGTCAATACAAACAGGTCTCCTTCGTTCATAGCCCTTTCAGGCGTCGATGTGCTCCCTGCAAATATAAAATTTTTCTTTACACCAAGCTCTTTAACCAACTCTTTGCACTTTCTGAAGTAATCCTGACTTGTCGGAGGACCATAAAGCTTGCATAAAACATCGGGAATCACTTTTTTAAGCTCCGCACAAACCCGTATAAATGTTTCTATATCTTTAAGAGGGTCTATGCGTGCTATGGAAACAATTGTGAACCTTCTATCTCTTTCCACATCTATCTTCCTGAATTTCTCCGTATCTATTCCATTATATATAACTTTTATCTTCTCTTCTTTGGTTTTTCCAAATTTTATCTCCCATCTTTTGTTATATGAGCATACAGGAGAAACCTGATCGGCAAAGTAGTAATTTATCCTCGATATAAGCTTGATTAAACCCATGATAAACATTTTGGAGAGAAAAGGAAACCTGCTTCTTGAAACAAATATATACTGTTCCCTTACATAAACACCGTGCTCTGTAAGTAAAAATTTACTTCCAAACTTTTTCTTGGCTATAACACACGGTAATCCACAGAAGGCAGCCGCACTTGAATGGTATATATCGGCTTTTGGAATTGGTGAAAGCAGCGATATAAAAAATCTGTAAATCCACCTTAAGGACTCGACGATATCGTAAATAGAGAGCTCAAGTCCCTTCTTTCTGTTCAACTCCATCATAAGATTGTAAAAAAAATCCCACACCCTTTTTGATTTAAAGACCGTAGAGTAGTCATATTTAAGGAAATAATTATGAAATTTAAAAATAATATCACCAACCCTTTTAAAATCAGGGTTTTCTTCATAAATAGAAACGGTTATTCCCTCTAAATAACCCAAAAATTCATCTATAGCCTTTTCGTTCTGCTCTGTTTCAAACTTCTTTAAAAATATTTTATGAAACGGCAACTCGCTCATATACTCCACAGGCTCCTCTGTCCCCCAAAGGGGAATATTGATAAGCCTTGTTACATTTATGGGCAGATCAAATTTTATAGAAACAAAGGGATGCATCATAATAGCTATTATATTGAACTCAACATCCTTAATTTCATTTAAAAGAATATGCGCCCATGTGCTCACTCCCCCTGTGTAATAAGGGTAGGTTCCTTCGGTTGTCAACACCACTTTTATAGGTTGCATTTCATAACTTTTCTCCTGCCAAAATAAGCATATCCAAAAGCAATTTGTTTCTCATTATATAGTCTTTTAAAGCTCTCTTCCTGTCATTTATTAAATCCCTACAGGCATCCCTAACATCCCTAAATTTTCCCAGCCCCTTCAAATATTTCATCTTCGCCATCTCTACTCTCTTTTTATCTATGGCAACTATTTTTTTTAAGAAACCTTCCTCTTTCTTATAAAACTCAAAATCCTCAAAAAGCAGAGAGAGTTTTTTCACAAGCAACTCACTATCCCTTTTAATCCTCATTCGAGAACCCATTATTCTTAACTTCTGCTTCTCAAGATCAATCTTCCTTATTCCCCCATCAAATAAAGGGTATTTTAAATAGATCCCGGCACTGTAATACAAATTTTTATTCCCCCCTTGACCTATTGTATGACTAAGTCCTGCCCCCCCAGAAACAGATATTGAGGGAAAAGATTTCTTTCTTTTCTCCTCTAAGCCGAGCAAATCTCTTTTGTAAGAAAATCTATCCTGCTTAATAAAGCTATTGTTCACAAGCGCTCTCTTTTGAAGACCCGGAAGATACACCTCATAATTAACATTAAACTTTTCAACTTTTATCGGCTCTTTGGAGAATATCCCGCCCAAATATCTAAACTCAAGGTCTGCTTTTCTACTTCTGCTCATCTCTCTTAAAAGAATCAGCTCCAAATTCAAAATCTCTCTTTTTTCTGTAAGGTAATCGTATTCAGAAATACCGTCTCCTTTGCTGTAAATCTCTTTAACCTCCTCAAAAAGCTCTCTCTCTTTCTCGGCCTGCTCCTTTAATAGCTTTAGGAGTTCCTGAGAGTAAAGCTTTGCTGAGTATGTAGAGATGGCTGTCAACACAACAATGTCGTTCTTGCTAATTAACTTCTCCCTTTCAAGGTCATCCACAATCTTCTCTTCCTGAAGGAGAACGCCACCCACACCACCATCGTAAATGAGTTTAATGAAACTAAAACCAGCCTGCGAGGTAAAGCTGGGTTTTCCTTTGAATGTCTCAACTGCAGAGGCATTGAAATTTACATTCCAGCTATAACCCTTTAATGTTTGTGCAAAACTCAGCAAACTAATCTTATACTTTTTGAATGCAATTTTTAGATCAAGATTATTTTTTTCTACCAGTGAGATGTATCTTTTCAAGTTAAGCGTGTTATAGCTCCTATCCCTTAACAATTGAGCCATATAGAAAAGTTCTGTTGAATTATCCCTACTGCTCGCATTGTCTAATTGAAGGGCGCTCTTCGGAAGCTTGGTCACATTTTCACTGTCAACTTCAGCAAAAACCCAGGGGGAAGAAAAAGCGAATACAAGCAATATTAGCAAAACGATATACAATCTATTTAATTTCATGGGATTTTATTTTGGAGCGAATATATATCTTTTTGCTTTCAGCCTCAATACCCATAGCCTCTACATCTTTCTTTCTGAATGTGAATGTTATAAGGCACTTCGTGCCGGGCTGAAGTATATAATTTTCATTCTTTAATGTCATAAAAAGAGACATTCTCCCAGTTGTTGGGTCAACCACCGGTGAAATTTCTTCAATAGCACCAACTCCATTATATGCTGGCGTTGTAAGGCACTGAACCTTTCCAATCATACCAATATGTAGAAAACGGTAAGTTCCGGGGAA
Source organism: Desulfurellaceae bacterium (assembly GCA_015486965.1). GTDB lineage: Bacteria > Campylobacterota_A > Desulfurellia > Desulfurellales > Hippeaceae > Hippea. The sequence continues at coordinate 471 of WFQQ01000104.1, read as the reverse complement.
AAAAGCTCCTTTGAGTCTGACCTTATCTATATCTATAACCTCACCAAGAACATCATTCTGTCCCACAAAATCCCCTTGATTCACCTTCAGATTTACAAGAAAACCACTCATGGGACTTTTAATATATTCAAACCTTAGCTTACTCTCTATCTTTTTTAAGTTGAGATAGGCTTTTTTAACATTCTCCTCTCCCTCCTTCATCTTTTTTTTCCTTTCCAGAAGGAGAGTCCTGTAGCTTCTCTCGTTGGATAAGACCTTGTCCAGCACAGTCTCATACCTATCCTCCGCTTTCCTAAGCTCAGATAACGATAGATAGCCGTTTTTGTAAAGATTGTATGTTTTTAGTAATTGATTCTTTGCATTGTTTAAAATAACCCTGTTTTGAGGCGTAAATCCAAAAAACCCTACGCTTTCAGCCTTTATTTTTGCAATTCTGTAATCGATCAAAGCCTTTTTATACTCTATCTCAAG
>WFQQ01000103.1 GCA_015486965.1 Desulfurellaceae bacterium | reverse complement strand
ATACTAAGTAGCACTGATTTAGCTTTAGTAAAAAATTATATTTGTAAAAAAGTCGTGTTAAATAAAAGATTATTATGTATTTAATAAATTAAAAAAATTCTTGACATTCGACTTAAAAGAGATTAATATACAATTGACAATTAGAAAACTATAGCAGAAGGAGGTGAGAAGGGTGATAGCTTATCCAAGAGCCTTTCGAGAAAAGTTAGCGAAGTCTTCGTCCAAGGTTGAGCGGAAAGAAGTGGAGAAGACTTCGAAAGAGAGTTTAGAGACTTGGAAGTCACTGACTGCTCAAGTATGGGAACTTGCCATGTCCAACTACTACTTTGAAACATGGATGTGGCAGTTTAAGAAGGTTCCTGCAGCGATTACACGATTGGGCAGGTTGGTAGATGATCTCAAAGAGAAGAAGACAGCGGAGATAATGGAGAATGAGTTAAGGATCAAGCTTGATTACATCAAAAATGCGAAAGAGATGCTTGAGTACACCGAGGGTAAGATTGAGGATGTTTTAAGAACACTCTGGGCAAAGAAGAGGGAGTTAGAGTAAATGTCTGGAGATTTCACGGTTTTACCGGGAAGGATTATAGGTGGAGGAAAGCTTATCAGCTTTGAAGAAATTTTGGAGAAGGCTAAGACTCTCGGTAAAGTCGTTAAGACGGGTGGTTCAAGCTATAGGCTTATCCCAAACAACATCAGTGGAAGCGATGTTCTGGATTTTGATGATATGTATCCAACTGTGTATTTCAATGTTGATTACTCCGTTGATTTTTACATTACAGGTCTGAAGTATGAGAGAGTTATTGAGTTTATTGAGAAACTTTCCGATGTTTTAGGTGTGCCTATAGAGTATGCAGAGCTTGGAAATGAAACACCGGATCCGGAAGAGGAGTTAAAACAGTTAGAAAAATTTTTAGATGAATTTGGAGGTAGGTATGGCAGTGCCAAAGGGCGAAAGCAAGATAATGTCAGTACAAGAAGTCGTTAAGAAGTTTATCAAACCGAAGAGGGCTTGGTGTGTAGGTGGCTTCGGTTATACAAGAACTAACGTTGCAATTCCAAGGGAAGTTATTAGGCAGAATATTCAGGACTTGTATGTCCAGACGAATGCTGGTGCTACACCTATCATGATGATGGGTGGTGCTCTGCAGCTTGCATGGGTTGAGATGACCTACCTTGGTCTTGAGACGATCCAGCCCGTTTCATATGAAGTTAGGAAAGGTCTTGAGGATGGACAGATTGAAGCTGTTATGGACTTCACAAACTACTCCTGGGCATTGAGAACACTCGCTGGTAGAATGGGATTCCAGTTTGTAGCTGGTATGTCAGATCTTGGAACAGACTTGCTTGAATATGACACATTTGGTGAGGCTGGCTTGAGGGGTAAAGATGAAAATGGATATTGGATACATCCAGATATCCCTCCAAAGAGACATGCTATCATTAAAGACCCGTTTGATGGATGGGGCTTGAGACCTCACCAATACGATCCTGAGAACAAATACTCCAAGGGTGATGAGCCAGATACAACAATGAACCAGACAGCAGCCATAGAGGATGGCATACTGTATGAAACCTTGAGGAGAAGGACTAATAAATATACAGGAGAGAAGGGCGTAATTGCGATCCTGTTCCCACCAGATATTCCTTATGTAACGACAACCCATGTTCAGAGAGTGGGTAAGATGGGAACAGCGAGGATTGAGGGATTGCTCGTTCCCGATGTTGAGCAGTCATTGAGCGCCAAATACCTTGTGATTTCTGCTGAGAAGATTGTTCCGGAAGAGGAGTTGAGATTGAGAGCCTCTGAGAACCAAATTCCGTATGTTCATGTTGATGCTATCGTTGAAACACCGTTTGGATGTTATCCAACAGGCTCTACATACTACTATGACTACGACTGGATGTGGTGGATGTTCTACATCAAGGCAAACAGAGCTGCGGCAACGAACGATGGAAAGAAGGCATTGGCTGATTACTGGCATAATATAGTTGGTAAGGATGAGTGGGATTTCCTGGAGAACAAGGTTGGAACGGACTACTTCAAGTTCGGGAACATTGAGGCTAAATATGAGTCTCCAAATGGCACAACAGGGTTTGCAAGACTTTATGAGCTAAGGGCAGATGCTAAATACGGATATAAACCGGATCTCTACAGACCTATCGGTAAGTAAATTAAGGAGGTAAAAATGGGTGTATATGTACCAGTACAAATATCAACTGTTGATGAAATAATTGAGTTAGTTAAAGGTTTTAACTCTGGAATCAGCGATGCTGAGTATGAGGCATACTGCAAAGAGTACGACCTTCCACCGGATGAGTTTACTACGATTGAACTTCTTGCAATTGCTGGTTCAACAATGATTCCTAACGGTGCTTCCATGTTCGTTGGAACAGGTTTGCCAGTTTTGACAATGGCAGAGGCTCAGCATACAATCAACCCCGGTGCTACTATTGTTATGGAAGCAGGAATGTTAGACCCAAAATTTGAGCATATTCCAATCTCCGTTGCTGACATCCGCGGTACATACATGGCATCGACTGCTCTTTCAATGATTGATGCGTTTGGAACCTATGAGCAGAGGGGCTATGTTACAGGCGGTGTTTTGGGTGGCGCTGAGTACGATGAGTATGGAAATATAAACTCCACAGCTATCTGGGATAAAGAGAAGGATCCAAAAGGCTACTTCCCATCCATAATTAAGAAAGGTGAGAGGAGCCAGGATGAGAGAATGGACGATGTGAAGTTGGGTCCGAAGGTGAGGTTCACAGGTTCTGGTGGTGCAAACCCAATCGGTCAGCAGTCTGACTTCACGCTCGCCATAATGGTTCAGGAGAAGAGAAGATTTCCACCGCATGTATGCTACTTGACAACGATGGCTGGTGCAAGAGGTCCTGAGGGTGAGACAAGGTGGGATTATGGTGCCCCAAGGGGTGGAAAAGGAATTATGACCTCTGACATCTGTGTTATGGAGAGCTACCCCAATGATGGCATCTATGATATGAGATTAAGAAGTGTTCACCCGGGTGTTAGCCTAAAGGATGTAATTGAGAATGTTGGATGGGAGCTAAAAGACAAAAGCGGTAAGGTATTGAAACCGACCGACGATGTTCCAGAGACGCCAACACCAACAATTGAGCAGCTGAAAGTTTTGAGAATGATCGTTGACCCAACAAGGATATATTTGAGCAGAAAGACTCTGAGGGAGATAGAGTACGAAAAAGAGACAGGCAAGCCCTGGAGGGTTAAAGTAAAAGGATAATTAGTAATTAATTACAAAGGGGGCAAAAGCCCCCTTATTTTTTTGGAGGTTGTTGAGAGACGATGATTTGCAAATACTGCGGAAGTGAGATGAAGCGCATAGTTACGCCTTTTAGGAGACCTGTAAAGGGTGAAGTGTTGGAGGTTAAGGATATAGAGGTTTATTTTTGCCCTTCCTGTGGAGCCCTATTGATTCCGCATGAAACGGCAAAGTTTTTGGGAAGAAAAACGGGTGAGAAACTACTTCAGGTGGCAAAGGAAAGGGGTAGAATTAACGATATAAAGGCTCATTTGAGAGAGATGACAGAGAAAAAATTAAAAGAGTTAGAGGAAGATATTAGAAAGGGAAAGATAAAAAAGAAAAAGGATGCGCCACTCAAGGTGTTCACTTAGGAGTATATATCCTTCAAGAATTTTACTGAATCTTTTAATGAGGTTAACTGTTCTCGCGTTTTTTCCACATCTTCTAAATTTATCGATATGAATTCCAAACCTTCTCTATCTTCTAAGTTAACCAGAATCTCTCCCCAGGGATCGTAGATGGTTGAATATCCGCATAGCTCCCATTTTCCGCTCATTCCTACGCCGTTAGTGGTTAAAAGAAAGAGCTGGTTTTCTATTGCCCTTGCCCTTGTCAGAGTTCTCCAGTGTTCAAGCCTTGTTTGGGGCCAGATTGCAGGGTGTAGGTGGACTTTTGCTCCGTTGAAGCTCGCCTTTCTGAATAGTTCCGGAAATCTCAACTCATAACAAACAGTAACACCGAATGTAGTGTCGAGTGCATTGAAGGTGTTTGCCTGCTTTACTTCTCCTCTGTCAAAAAATCTATCCTCTCCCGTTAAACCGAACAGCATTGCCTTTTTATAGGAGAAAAGAATTTCTCCATTTAAGATTGCATAGAAAATATTGAAAACTTTATCGGAGTTTGGATTGTCAACTACATATGTTCCGCAAATCATTATACTTTCAGAAAGCTTTTTTATCTCTTTTATAATATCGGGAGTGGTTTTTGATAACTCTTTTAACTTTTTAAACAGAAACCCTGTTGTCCATACCTCAGGTAGAAGTATTAAATCACAATCCTCTTCCTTTGCCTGTTTTATCAAGTTTTCTCCCTTTTTGAAGTTTTGCTCTACCTCTCCTGGAACTATTGAAAATTGAGCTACTCCGACTTTCATCTCTCACCCCACATTTATATACCCTAATTTTTTCTCCCATCTGTATTTCATTATTTTCTTTAACCCTTCATTTATAGGATAACCTTTTTCTATCAACATTTCAACATCACTTTTAGCACTTTTTATTATTTTTTTGTCTTCTATGAGATTTATATGGTCAAGCTCCCTCCCATGCTGCCTTGTGCCCAGAATCTCTCCCGCTCCCCTGAGTTTGAAGTCCATCTCTGCAATCTCAAAGCCATCATCTGTTTTAAGAAGAGCCTCTATCCTTTTTTTTGCATTTTCACTCAAGGTCTCATCTGTAATGAAGATAGCATAGCTTTTCAAACTGCTCCTGCCGACTCTTCCTCTCAATTGATGAAGCTGGGCAAGTCCAAATCTCTCTGCATTCTCAACCACGATAACCGTGGCTTTAGGTGAGTCTATTCCCACCTCTACAACAGTTGTGCTCACGAGGCAGTCAATTTTACCCTCTCTGAACTCTTTTATGATTTTTTCTTTTTCCTCAGGCTTTAACTTTCCATGCAGAAGCTCTATCTTGTAGCCCTTAAAATAGGAGCTTTTAAGCTGTTCAAACAGCTTTTTTGCAGCCTCTACATCCTCAAAGAACTCAGATTCATCTATTAATGGTGCGATTACATATACCTGATGCCCCTTTTTTATCTCTTCAATTGCAATCCTGTAGGCTTTTTCAGACTCTTTTTTATAAAAGTGAAGTGTTTTTACCTCTCCCCTGTTTTTGGGTTTTTCTCTTATTGTGCTCAACTTGCTTTTTGAATAAAGCACCATGGATAGTGTTCTTGGGATGGGTGTTGCACTCATAATTAGCACATGTGGAAATGAGCCCTTTTCCGTTAGAGTTTTTCTCTGCTCCACTCCAAACCTGTGCTGTTCGTCTATGACGATAAAACCCAAGTTTTTAAATTTTACACCCTCCTGAAGCAGAGAGTGTGTTCCCACGATGCAGGCTATCTCTCCCCTTTCTAAATCTTCATATATTTTATTTTTGTTTTTTGTTGAGCTTAAAAGGAGTTCTGCTCTCAGATTAAACCTTGAAAAAAGTGAATTTGCCTGACTGAAAAACTGGATTGCAAGAGGTTGGGTGGGTGTCATTATGGCAGTTTGGTATCCTTTTAAAGAGACGGCAAGCGAGGCAATTAGACTTACAATTGTTTTTCCGCAACCCACATCGCCCTGCAGAAGTCTCAACATAGGCTTTTTTTCTCTTAAATCTAAAAATATTTCGTGTAGAGCTTTTTTTTGGTCTTGAGTAAGCTCAAACGGTAGCTGAGCTTCCACTGTTTCTATAAATCGCTCATCCACCTCTATAGATGGTGAGATTTGTTCTTTAAAGCTAATTTCTTGCAGTCTTAAAGCTAAAAGAAGCAAGAATATCTCCTCATATTTTAGGCGATTCTTAGTTTTTTCTGAATTACACGAATGTAGTTTTTCTAAAAACTCGCTAAAAAACGACAGGTTGTTTCTCACAAGGGATGTGTAGGGTAGCCACTCAAAAGGTTTTTTTGGTGCAACCTTTAAGGCTTCTTTTATAACTTTTTGTATGATTGTGTTTTTTAGGTTTCCTATAGATGGATAGACAACTCTCTTTGTCTCTTTAAACTCATCTTTCCTTTTTATGGTTGGATGGTTGAGCTGCTTTATAAAGCCATCTGCTGCAATTTTTCCCATACATACGATTTCATCCCCTAAATTAAGTGAATTTATAAGCTTTTTAATGTATGGGGTTATATTAAACCAGTTACAACGAATGTGTGTTCCATTTGAATTGACTATTAAGCTCAATACCCTGTTTCCTCTGTTTTTTGAAAGCAAAATGCCTTCAATGGCTGCATACTCTCCATCTTTCACGGTTTTTGGGTCTTTTAGGGAGTAGTCTTCAACCCTTAAAGGTGCGAGATACACGATGTCAATTACCTTTTTAAAGCCTCTGGATGAGAGCTTCTCAACCGTCTTTTTCGGTATATTAAGGTTTTCCAGATTTTTAAGAAGCCAATCGGCACTCCGCTCAAATTTCAAAATGGCTTGTTGCTTTTTTATAATCCTTTTGGCTTTTTCTGTGTTTTTTAAAAAAAGCTCCCGAAAGAGGGAGCTTTCAAGTTTGTTCAGCGTTTTAACTGCTAACTCTTGGTTCATCTATTCGTAAAATGTGGCAAATTTCTCCACTTCTTCGCGAGGCATCCTGAGCTTATTTATGTGGGCTTCCATGTCGGGATATCCAAGCACTATTGTATAAACAATCATCTTGTTTTCTGGAATGCCGAGAACCTCTCTAATTATGTAAGGGTAAGCCGCAACCGAAGTTTGTGAACATGTGGCAAGTCCAAATTCCAGTGCCGTAAGCATGATTGTTTGACCGAAAAGGCCTAAGTCAACGAAGGTAGGGTCTCCGAGCTGCTTATCCCTCATTATTATTAGTACAACGGGAGCTCCAAAGAATCTGAAATTCTCAAGTATGTGCTCCATCAATTTATCTTTCTCTTTTTTGGGGTCGATGTTTTTGTGCTCAAATACCAGCGTGTTGCACTGATTTCTTCTTGCCTTGATATAGTCCGGTATCTCTTTTGGTGCATAGAGGTAATCATACCTTCTCTCTGCTCTGTTTTTCACAGCTTCCACCAACTTTGCTGAAAGCTCATCCTTCTTTTTACCCATAACAACGGCAACTTCCCAGGGCTGCATATTGTGTCCAGATGGAGACCACCGTGCAATGTCAAGAATTTTATAAACAAGCTCTTTATCTACCGGTTTGTCTAAATAGGCTCTCACAGAAAATCTACTCTTTACCGCATCGATTACATTCATCTTCAAACCTCCTTCAGGTATTTTTTTAAAAGTTTGTCCATTCTATATTTGACATCTTCTGTCATCTCTATGTCGTCAGGCCATGGGCGCAAAAACCCCTCACTTTTCCACTTCTTTGTTGCGTCTATTCCCATCTTTGAGCCGAAAAACGGTATGGTTGAAGCATGCTCTAAAACATCCAATGGTCCTTTTGTAAAGATTATATCCCTTTCTGGCTCTATGTTGTTTCCGAGACGCCAGATAACCTCTCCTATATCCTGGACATTGACATTTTTATCGAACACTGCAATAATTTTCGTTAAACTCATCATTCCAAGTCCCCAGAGGGCGTTAATAACCTTGAAGGCATGTCCGGGGAACTGTTTATCTATTGAAACAAAGGCAAAGTTGTGAAAAATGCCCTCTATTGGGAGGTTTATATCCACTATTTCTGGCAATATTTTCTTTATGACAGGTAGAAATAGCCTCTCTGTTGCTTTACCCAGGAAACAATCTTCCATAGGTGGTTTGCCAACGATTGTTGCAGGGTATATGGGGTTTTTCCTCATTGTTATCCTCTGTATATGGAAGACGGGATAGTAATCCTCCAACGAGTAGTAACCCGTGTGATCGCCAAAGGGACCCTCTCTATGAAGAGGCTCGTTTGGGTCTACATACCCTTCAAGCACAATCTCAGCCTCGGCAGGGACGAGTATATCAGACAGTGTTGCTTTTGTAAGTTTGACAGGTTTTCTTCTTAAGAAAGAGGCAAAGAGCATTTCGTCTATATCTTCAGGAAGCGGTGCCGTTGCCGTGTAGATTGTTATGGGGTCTGCACCGAGCGCCACACATACGGGCATAACCCTCTTTTGCTCCTTATACCACCTGAAGTGGTGAGCTCCATCTTTATGGATATGCCAGTGCATCCCTGTGGTATTTTTTGAGAAAACCTGCATTCTGTACATACCACAGTTCTGTTTGCCAGTAATAGGGTTTTTAGTGAAGACAAGGGGTAGGGTAATGAACCTTCCACCATCCTTAGGCCAGGTTTTTAGTATAGGCAGTTTGTTTAGGTCTACATCGTCTATAATGAGCTCCTGGCACGGTGCATCCTTCGTGATTTTTGGTATGAACTTGCTGAACTCCTTGAGCTTTACAATGTTTTTTAGCTTATCCCAGAAGTTGTAGGGAATCTCTGCGTTAACAAGCTCTCGAACCCTCTCGCCGAGTTCATCCAGACTATTGACTCCGAGTGCAAACTCAGTCCGTTCTTTCGTTCCAAACAGGTTCATTGCAACAGGGATAGTGCTACCCTTTGGTTTTTTGAACAAAACAGCACTTCCGCCACTCTTTACGAGCCTGTCAGCTATATATCCCATTTCATATATAGGGTTTATCTCATCTTTTATTACGAGAAGCTCCCCCCTCTTTCTGAGCGCTTCTATATATTCTTGAAGGTTTTCAAAAATCATCTTGTCTCCTCAAGGATTTTTCTTACAGTTTTAATATCTTTGTTTATCTGTTTTACAAGCTCTTCTATTTTTCTAAAAGCTTTCTCTTCCCTTATGAAGCTAACAAACTCAAGCTTTATCTTTTTGTAATAAATATCTCCTTTAAAATCAAGTAGATGAGCCTCTATGTGTTTGATGTTGTCCTTGAAGGTTGGGTTTACCCCAACATTTACTGCAGCTTTAAACTTTTTTGACTCAACATAGGCAAACGCTGCATACACACCGTTTTTTAGGAGTATCTCGTTTTTTGGATATATGTTTGCCGTTGGAAAGCCTATCTTTTCACCCCTTCCAGCACCCTCTTTGACGATACCGGATATTGAGTATCTTCTGCCAAGAAACTGGTTTGCACGCTCTATCAAGCCGTTCTTTAAAAACTCCCTGATTTTTGTTGAGCTTACAATAATGCCATCTATCTTAACTGGTGGAATAACCACAAGCTCAAAGTTGTACTTATATGAATACTCCCTTAAGTGTTTTATATTACCCTTACCCTCTCTGCCAAATGTGTAGTCGTGTCCCACACATACAGCTTTAACCTTTAGGCTATCAACGAGGATTCTTTTTATGAAATATTCAGGTTCAAGGCTTGCAAACTGTTTTGTAAACCTCGCACAGATTATCGT
>WFQQ01000102.1 GCA_015486965.1 Desulfurellaceae bacterium | reverse complement strand
TAGGGTTTCTATGGAGGGGGTTGCCGAACTTAAAATTACAGGTATGTTATCCTTTTTAGCCCTGTATATAGCAATATCTTTTGCATTGTAGGAGGGCTTACCCTCCTGTTTGTAAGAATCATCATTTTCTTCGTCCACAACGACAAGCCCTACCCTTTTGAAGCTTACAAATATAGCTGAACGGGTTCCTATTAGTATTGGTGTTTCGCTTTTTGTAAATTTTGCCCAGTTTTCAAACCTCTCTTTCTTTGTTAGCCTTGAGTGTAATATAGATATAGCTCCCTTTGAAAATCTTTGGGAGAATATTTTTATATACTGCGGTGTAAGTGCAATTTCTGGAACAAGGACAACTGCTTTTTTTCCTGTCTTGATAGTTTTTTCTATTAATCTTAAGTATATTTCAGTTTTTCCGCTTCCTGTTACCCCAAAAAGAAGGTAAACATTAAACCTATCGAGTGAAATCTGGTTTAGAGCGCTTTTCTGCTCTTCTGTGAGTGAGATCTGTGGTTGGTTAATAGTGAATTCAGGTTCTGTTTGTTTAAGCTCCAAGCATTCTTTGGTTTCAAATGCTTTCTTTGGAAGGGAGCTCTTTAGAAAAAGTCCTTCTGGAGCCATGTAGTAGAATGAGAAAAATTTGAGGGTTTCCTTTAGGTTTTTGTCAATAATTGGAAAGCTGTCGAGAACTTTTAGTATGGGTTTTGTTTCATAATCGGGCTTTCTCGTGCTTTCCCAAACAACTCCTATCCTTGTTGAGCCCTTAAAGTCAACGAGAACCCTTACACCATCATTCAATTGCTCTTTTGAATGGTATGTGAAGCCTTTGTTTATGGCAAGGGGAAGAAGAACTTTGTAGTAGAGCATTGCCTAAGACAAGCCTTTAAGCCTGCATATGGAACATACATCTGAATATGTTGGGTATCCACATATCTTGCATAGGTTTTTTTTCTCTTTTTTGCTCTCCTCAAGGATGGGTTTGAGTTTTTTTAGGAAGCCTTGATAGAAGTCTATTTTTGTTCCGGGTGAGTGGTATTCTATGCTGTTTAGATGTTTTTTGTATATTGTGAATGTCGCACCCTTGCTGAAAGGACAGGATATATCAACATAATCGATTTTTTTAAAGAAGGCGTATGCAGATGTTTCAAACTCAGTCAGCCTGAAAAGGGGCTTTACTTTTTTGAGCAGACCATCTTCACTCGGTAGAGCAGGACTCTGTTCCTTCAGGTAGTCCATTTTCCAGTGTAGCACATTAGAGAAAAGCCTGCTAACTTCGTCGTCTAAATTGTGTCCTGTGGCAAGCACATCGTAGTTGTTCTTTAATCCTACCATATTGAAATAGTACCGTTTAATCTGACCGCATAGCGAACATACGACCCTTCTTGTTTTTTCCTTAACTTTAGGTATGGCAAGCCCTTCATTTGTCAGGTTAACCTCTATCAGCTTTGCTCCTCTCTCACTCGCAAATTTTCTCACTTTTGTTAAAGCCACATTGCTAAACCCTTCTATGCCAAGGTATATGAACAGTCCATCGGCGTTGTAACCCAAAGATAGAAGGGCATCCCACAGTGCCAAACTATCCTTCCCACCGCTTACAGCAACCAACACCCTATCTTTTTTTGAGAACATTTTGAATGTTTTTATGGCTTTTTGAACTTGGTTGAGAAAAAAATAGTTAAAGCATTCTCTACAAAATGCTGCGTTGTGGCTTTTAAGTTCGACCTCTGCCTGTTTTTTACATCTCGTGCACTTCATCCCTTTGAGTATACACTCCTCAGCTCTATTTCATCTCCATTTTTTAGGAGAATGTCTCTTGTAAGAAGTTTATCTTTACTAATGACAATAACTTCGTAAGGCAGAAAACCCAGCTCTTTAAGAACCTTTCCTACAGTTATCGGGGCTTTGAATGTGTAGGTTTTTTCTCTGTCCACAACAACCTTTACCACTCTAATATTTTTCAGATAAATTATAGCCAAGTCAACTAAAAATTGAATTTAAACGAGTTATAGGGTAAAGTTAAAAGGTATGTGTATCTTTATTGAGTTCCTAATACTACTTTCTCTTCTTTTAGTGTTTATAGAGATAATCCTGAGTAGTGGTGGAATTTTAGCTTTTAGTGGTATTGTATCATTTATTTTAGCTTTTACTTTAATGTTTTACTTTGGAGTGCCTGTTCCAAAGCTTTTTTTAACTATTACCATCCCAGCCTTTTTGGTTCTTTTTGCCTTGAGCTTAATTGTTATAATCCTTGCTTACAAAGCTCATAGGAAGAAGCCACTTATTGGCGAGAAAAACCTTGTCGGTAAAACGGGTAGATGTGTAAAGGGTATAGAGAGGGATAAATT
>WFQQ01000101.1 GCA_015486965.1 Desulfurellaceae bacterium | reverse complement strand
AGTCTCAGTTCCCTTCAGAAGCGGGAGTAATGCAACGGAGAAAGGGTACAGACAGAAGTTTTCTATGACAGGATCGAGTTACGAGTCTCAGTTCCCTTCAGAAGCGGGAGTAGTGCAACACAGAACCTAAAGGAATTACAAGGATTAAGGCGGCTATCAGTCTCGTCTCAGTTCCCTTCAGAAGCGGGAGTAGTGCAACACGCTGTGGCCGAGGCAAATAGAATAATCAGTGGATTTAATAACATAGTCTCAGTTCCCTTCAGAAGCGGGAGTAGTGCAACTTTCGAGTGTTGATTGATCGTCTTAATCTATCTTAGAGAGTCTCAGTTCCCTTCAGAAGCGGGAGTAGTGCAACATGATCAGCCAGCGGTTAACAGGTCTAATTCCATCATTGACAAGTCTCAGTTCCCTTCAGAAGCGGGAGTAGTGCAACTTATCATGTAGCATAAAAAAAGAATAGGAGGTAAAAAATGAAATTCGTCTCAGTTCCCTTCAGAAGCGGGAGTAGTGCAACAGGCCTCTCAAGAAGCCTGTTTCTATAAGGATAAAACTTGACAGGATTACTATCAAGTTTTTGTAATCCCTCATAAAAATAACATTTCCCGCTGTACGAGAAATAGGCCTAATTTCATTGTAAAAGATCACTTTTTGACAGGTTTTTCGACAGTCATCAAAAACCTGTCAATCTTAACTCATTCTTTTGTCTATGCCATTAACTTTAAAAAGTCAAGAAAAAAATGATCTATAGAAAGCTATACAAGAAATTTTGTTAGTTGATAATTACTCGAGAACGTTTTTTATAAGAATTTGTCCTATAAAAACCGTTATTTGCGTTTATTTAATGCGCAAAAGGGTTTATAGGTTGGTATTTGGAAACGATGTTTAAGAAAGGAAAGATGGGGGTGCTTGAAAATGCGCAAGGTAATCAGAAAGATAATTGTATACAACATTGCCTTTTTAATCAGCACTTATGTTCTATATTTTTTGAGGATATGGTTTAACGTTGCCTATTAGAACCTATTAGGAGAAATTTGATTGGGGTGATAAAAATGGCAAGAACAAGGGGCCTTTTGGGGTTTCTTATACGCGTCTTTAAAGAGATTTTGATTTTCACTGTCTCTTACGGCATATTCATTTGTGTCGGTTACATGGTTTTAGAGCTTCCTTTGGGTAAATTGTTACATGAAGTTGTCGATGTTATTTTTGATATTGCAATGACAGTAGCGCCGATTTTCTTATACATACTTCCAACTGTTATAGCATACTCGGTAAAGCACCCTGAAAGGGACTTGATTTTGGCAATGAATATTTTTCTTGGTTTAATTCCTGAGGTATGGTTTTTACTTTTAATTTGGTCCTTTTCTGGTAGCGGAAACCACAGATATCCCAATAATCGTTTTGGTTAGTGAAGTTAGGGCTAAGAAATTTATTGTTTTTCTCAAGTAGGAGGCGAACATGAGAACAGTTTTATCTATACATTTGCCAGAAGACCTCTACAAGAGGTTAGATTCCTTTGCCAAAGAGACGGGAAGAAATAAAAGTGATGTGGTGAGAGAATCTATAAATTTTTACCTTTGGGAAAAGAGGTTTGAGAAAACCAAAAGCAAAATAAAGCCGCTTGCTAAAAAAGCCGGTGTTGTTGAAAAAGAAGATGTTTTTGAGCATGTATCATGAGAGCGGTGTTTGACACGAACGTTTTTATCAAAGCCAACTGATTATCGGCCAATAGTCGTCCGCACGAAATTTATTAGTTGATAATCTATAAATTTGGGGAAAAAAGTTAGTTGTTTGTCCTGCTCTTGTGATGTTTTTCGTTTATGCTTAATGGAGGTGAAAGATGAAGGGCTTACTTTTCGTTACGACACCCGGTTGTGTGGTGTCGAGAAAAGACAACAACATAGTTGTTCAAAACGGCGAAGAGACATACAAGATACCGATTGGCGCTGTGGAGCACGTTTTTATCTTTGGCGGTGTCAATATTTCAACGCCCGCTGTTAGATTTATAACGACAAAAGGAAGGTTTATATTTTTGTTAAACCAGTTTGGTAAGACCGTTGGCGTCATAGCGCCCGAGCTGATTACGAGTGATTACCGCATTAGGCTTGCCCAGTATGAGGTTTTGAGGGATGAGAAGAAGAAACTTGAGTTGATAAAAGTGCTTTTGAAGACCAAGGCGAAGGGTATTGGGTATATTATGGGCTTGAATCAATCGAATTACAACAAGAGTCTGTTCATTAAAGCGCTGGAAGGCAATGTCAGATTTTCAAGCCTTCAGGAAGCTTTAGGTGTTGATGGAAATTTAAATAAGGCGATGTTTGAGTATTTTAGGGATACCATGCTTCCAGGTGAGTTTGAGTTTGAAATAAGGGATTATCATCCGCCTAAAGATCCTGTTAATGCGCTTTTGTCGTTGACCTATAGCATTTATTACTCAATTTTGATACCCATTTCCATTGCCAATAGTTTTGATCCGTATCTTGGTTTCTTTCATGTAAAAAGGGGCAGGCATGCGTCGTTTTGTTCAGATGTTATTGAGATTTCAAGGCCGTGGTTGAGTTTGTTTGTTTTTCAACTTTTACAGGAAGGGTTCTTTCATCCTATGGATTTTGATAAAAAGGAGAATGGATGTTATTTAAGACCCAAAGCACTCAAGGCTTACATAAAGATTTTTACAGAGAGGATTATACATAAAGACGGCTCTTTCTTGGATTACAGTGTTGAATTTTTGAGAAAATTGAAAGAGGCAATAGTATGAAGTATTTAATTACTTACGACATTAGAGAGCCTAAAAGATGGCATAAGGTTTTCAAATTTTTGAAAAAGAAGGGCTTGAATGTTCAGCTTTCTTGCTTTGAGGTGGAAGTTGAAAGTAATGAACTTGAAGAATTGATAGATGAGATTTTGGAGCTAATCGATCCGCTTGAGGATAAGGTTTATTTCTTTCCCATCAGTGCTGCCGCTTCGGGTTTGATTACGAAATTGGGCAAGATTGAGGAATTAAACGAGAGCAAGGTTCTATGAGCAGGGTGGAAAAGTTTGTTGTGATTTATGACATAAAGGACAATAAAAACCGTATGAGGCTTTCAAGATTGCTATTTGAATATGGCATTAGGACGCAGCTGTCTGTGTTTGAGGTTGAGGTTAGAGAAAAAGAATACAGGCGATTTATGAGGCTTGTTGAGAGGAAGATAAAATCTGATGGGGATAAGATTTACATTTATCCGCTGGATGAAAAGAGCGCCAAAAAGGTCAGAAGGTTTGGTGATTGGGAAGGAACAATAATAAGTGATTTTTTTATTTGACAATGGTGGATAAGTTGTTTAGCATTTTCGAAACCTAAAATTGATCGGGGGTTAATATAATGGAGCTAACGGACT
The DNA here is from genome assembly GCA_015486965.1 of Desulfurellaceae bacterium. GTDB lineage: Bacteria > Campylobacterota_A > Desulfurellia > Desulfurellales > Hippeaceae > Hippea. The sequence goes on along the minus strand of WFQQ01000101.1, from coordinate 371 downwards.
TTCAATTGGTTAGTTTAGCAGGGCTTTTGCATGATATTGGTAAGGTAAGACAGAGGGCAGGATATAAGGTTAGGAATGATTATAACGAATCTTATTGCCCTACAGATAAAGAGGGAAAACCGAGTTATGTGCATGCGGCGCATACGGCTGAGTTTTTGGATGAGTTTAAAGAAAAGTTTGGTATTGAATCGAGTAGCGCTGATAAGAACCTTGTAAACGTTGCAGCAATGCATCATTTAAGGGGCGATATTGGGGTTTTAGCGGCTATTGTTAGAAAAGCAGATAGATTATCCAGCGGTTTTGAAAGGGAAGAGAGTGAAGATAAAGGGCATTACAAAGAGGACAGGCTTGAAAGCATCTTTTCTCAGGTT
>WFQQ01000100.1 GCA_015486965.1 Desulfurellaceae bacterium | reverse complement strand
TCTCTCTTCTGGATAGATATGTCGAAGCACTAAAAAGAGAGATAAGAAATTTTGGAAAAAAAAGTTATTATAGGGTCAAAACAGTTTATTTTGGTGGCGGAACCCCTACGGTGTTAAAGCCTAAACACATAGAACTGATTTTAAACGAAATTGAAAAACACTTTTCCCTCGATATGCAGGAGATGACCATAGAGGCTATACCCAACGATGTCAAAAAGAGTTATTTGCTCGACCTGAAACTTTTGGGTTTTAATCGCCTCAGTCTGGGTATTCAATCTTTAAGGGATGAAAAGCTTAAGAAATTAGGAAGAATCCACAGCAGCAAAATGGCTGTTAAAGCAGTAGAGATTGCACACTCTTCAGGTTTTGAAAATATAAGTGTGGATTTAATTTATGGAATCGATGATAGCGTCTCTCTTTTTCAAGAAGAACTGAATAGAATTTTGAAGCTTCCCATAAAGCACATCTCTGCCTATATGCTTACAGTGATTGAAGGTACACCCTTTTTTAACTTAAGAAAGGATGGTAAGCTGGCTCTCAACAGCGATGATGAGATAGTTGAGATTTACAAGTTGCTCTGCGAGAAGCTTGATAAGCATGGCTTTCACCAGTATGAAATATCCAACTTTTCTAAATCGGGCTTTGAATCTATTCATAATATGGCATATTGGACAGCAAAAGAGTATGCAGGTTTTGGAGTCCAAGCCGCATCTTTCTTGGATGGAAAAAGGGTAAAAAACACGGATAGTCTGGATGAATATATTAAAAATCCTGAAGGCAGCTGGACTGTTGAAGAGTTTTTAGAGGGTGAAGCTCTTGCAAGGGAGATGTTTGTTCTTGGCATGAGGCTTAAACGAGGTGTTGATTTGGAGGAGTTCAGGTTTAGGTTTGGGTATGATATTAAAGAGCTTTTTTACGAAGAATTGGATAAGTTTTTAGACATAGGTCTTTTAAAGTTAGAAGATGGGCGGGTTTTCCTTAATGGGTGCGAAGCCATGCTCGTTTCAAATTCCATTTTTGCTCACTTTATATGATTGACACAAAGGTGATTTTGATTATAATCACTTTCGAGTGCCGAAGTGGCGGAATTGGCAGACGCGCTAGATTCAGGGTCTAGTGGGCTTTATGCCCGTAGGGGTTCGACCCCCCTCTTCGGCACCAATCTCTCTTAAAAAGAAAGGAGCCTGCCGTGAAAAACGATGAAATTTTCCTTTTTACCTCAGAATCGGTTACAGAGGGTCATCCAGACAAGGTTGCGGATCAAATCTCCGATGCAATTTTAGATGCTATAATAAAGGATGATAAAAATTGCCGTGTTGCCTGTGAGACCCTTCTTACTACTGGTGTGGTCTTTGTATCTGGTGAAATATCAACTTCCACCTATGTGGAGATTCCAGATGTGGTCAGGCAGACAATAAAAGAGATAGGCTACACAAATGCAGATTATGGTCTTGACTATAAATCGTGTGCCGTAATTACCTCCATAGATAAACAGTCCCCAGATATAGCTATGGGTGTTAACAAAGGTGAGTCACTTGGGGCTGGCGATCAGGGGATGATGTTTGGCTACGCCACAGACGAGACAGAGGAGTACCTACCACTCACAATTGTTCTTGCACACAAACTTGCAAGGAGATTGGCAGATGTTAGAAAACAGGGTTTGCTTCCCTACTTGAGGCCAGATGGAAAAACTCAGGTCACAATAAGATACAAAGGTTTTGACCCGGATAAGGTAACTGCTGTTGTAATATCGGCTCAGCACGACCCAAACATTGAGCTTGAGCAGTTGAGAAAAGATTTGGTGCAGTATGTTATCAGGTATGTAATACCTCAAAAATTGTGGGATCCAGATATTAAACTATACATTAACCCTACAGGTAGGTTTGTCCTTGGAGGTCCTCAGGCTGACACTGGACTTACAGGTAGAAAAATTATAGTTGACACATACGGTGGAGTGGCAGCTCACGGTGGTGGATCGTTCTCTGGAAAAGACCCTACAAAGGTGGATAGGTCAGGAGCCTATATGGCTCGTTATATAGCTAAGAATATTGTTGCTGCTGGAATATCAAGAAGGTGTGAGGTTCAGCTTGCCTATGCTATCGGTGTAGAGGAACCTGTTAGCATTATGTTGCACACCTACGGGACAGGTAAGCTCCCAAAAGAGGAGATAAAAGAGATTATTGTTGATACATTTGATTTAACGCCCAAGGGCATGATAGAGACTCTGGATCTCTTAAGACCAATATACAGAAAGACTGCGGCTTATGGCCATTTCGGTAGAAATGAGAAGGAGTTTACCTGGGAGAAAACAGACAAAGCTGAAGAGTTGAGAAAGAAAGCGGGGTTGTAAAGTTATGGATTACGATATTAAAGATATCTCTCTTGCAGATTTAGGGCTAAATAGGATCGAATGGGCTTTTCAATCTATGGATGTTTTAAAAAGCATCCAGAGTGATTTTGAAAGAGAAAAGCCCCTCAAAGGTAAGGTTATAGGTGCCTGTCTGCATGTAACCACAGAAACAGCAAATCTAATGATAACCTTAAAAAAAGGCGGTGCAGATGTCTATCTCTGTGCCTCCAACCCACTGTCCACTCAGGACGATGTGGCTGCAGCACTTGTAAAGTATTATGAAATTCCCGTCTTTGCCATTAAAGGTGAGGATAGGGATACATACTACAAACACCTTAATGCTGTCCTTGACAAAAAACCCAACATAACCATGGATGACGGAGCAGACCTTGTTTCATTAATTCACTCTGAAAGAAAGCAACTCGCTAAAAATATAATCGGTTCAACAGAGGAGACGACAACTGGCGTTATAAGGCTTAAAAGTATGGAGAAAAACGGAGTTTTAATGTTTCCTGTTATTGCTGTTAACGATGCCTACACCAAGCACATGTTTGACAACAGATACGGCACAGGACAGTCAACCATCGATGGCATAATAAGGGCTACAAACAGACTTATTGCAGGTAGTGTTTTTGTTGTCTGTGGCTATGGATGGTGTGGTAAGGGTTTGGCAGCAAGGGCAAGGGGTATGGGAGCCAATGTTGTGGTTACAGAGGTGGACTCACTGAAGGCATTGGAAGCTGTAATGGATGGATTCAGGGTTATGCCCATTGAAGAAGCCGCAAAAATAGGCGATTTCTTCTGTACAGTAACAGGCGATATGCATGTTATACGAAAAGAGCATTTTAAAGTTATGAAGGATGGAGCTATAGTGGCTAACTCAGGCCACTTTGATATAGAGATTGATGTTGAGGGGTTAAGGGAGCTTTCGGTTTCTCAAAGGGACATTAGACCGTTTGTAAGAGAGTACAAGCTTGAGGATGGCAGGCGAATTTACCTACTGGCAGAGGGCAGACTTGTAAACCTTTCTGCTGCTGAGGGACATCCATCCTCCGTTATGGATATGAGCTTTGCCAATCAGGCTTTGAGTGCAAAGTACCTTGTGGATAATGCTGGAAAGCTACAGGTTAAAGTTCACAAAATTCCAGATGAGATAGACTACAAGATTGCAGCTTTAAAGCTTGAATCTATGGGCGTAAAACACGATGAGCTTACTGAGGAGCAGAAAAAGTATCTGGAAAGCTGGACAATAGGAACTTAAAATGAGGAGATGCAGATGAAAGAGAAAATTTTGGATGAGTTGAAAAAGGTCTTCTATCCTGGAAAGACACACAGTGTTTTGGAAGAGGGAATTATAGACGATGTTGTGGTCGAAGGCAACAAGGTAGTTGTAAAGATTAAGACCAAGGAGAAGAATCAAGCAGTTATAGATATGCTTAAGCGAAGTATACCCATGAGCTTGAAGAAGGTTGATGGGGTGGAAGATGTTGAGCTTGAGATTGAGAAAGTCGTTGAGGAGAAAGAGAAGGTTGCCAATATTAAGCATGTTATAGCAACAACCTCTGGAAAAGGTGGGGTTGGAAAGTCAACAGTCAGTGTTAATACTGCGCTTGCCCTTGCGAAATTTGGCTATAAGGTAGGTCTTCTTGATGCAGACATCTATGGACCAAACATACCAACAATGATGGGTATTGAGGGAATACCTGTAACGCTTGACCCAGACCACAAGGATAAGATTCTTCCAATTGTAAAATACGGGATTAAGGTGCTCTCCATAGGAAACCTCGTCCCCAAGGATGCTGCCATTATCTGGAGGGGACCCCTTATAAATCAGGCTATAAAGCAGTTTTTGGAGGATGTGAGCTGGGGGGAACTTGATTTTCTTATCGTAGATTTGCCACCTGGAACTGGTGATGCTCAGCTTACACTTGCCCAGGAAACCAAGGTTACAGGTGGAATTATAGTTATAACTCCTCAGAATGTGGCAATGAGTGATGCTGCCAAAGCCAACGATTTCTTTAAAAAGCTAAAGATTCCTGTTCTTGGCGTTATAGAGAATATGAGCTACTTTATCTGTCCCAACTGTGGGGCAAGAACAGACATCTTCGACCACGGTGGAGCGCGTAAATTTGCCGAGCAAAATGGATTGGGTTTCTTGGGAGAGATTCCTATAGATGTCGAAGTCAGAGAGGGCGGAGATAAGGGTAAACCTATAGTTGTAGCAAACCCGACTTCACCTGTTGCTCAGGCTTTTGAGGATGTAGCAAGGAATATTGTTGAAAAAATTAAAGCCCTTGGGTAGGGGTGGTTTATGAGTATTTTTGATCTTTTCAGGAAGTCACCGTTTATAGCTATAAACGAGATGATGAAAGAGGTTGTCGAGTGTACAAATAGAATCCCAGACATCTATGAGGCATTTGTGAAAGGAAATCAACAGGAAGTTGAAAGGATAGCCAAAGAGATTTCAGATCACGAATATAAAACGGATGAGATTAAAAACAGCATAAGACAGAGCCTCCCGCATAGCATTTTCATGCCTGTAGCAAGAGGCGATATTTTACAGATTATCACATCCATGGACGCTATAGCTGACAGGTCTGAGGATGTTGGAGTTTTGATGTCATTGAAAAGTTTGCAGGTTCCAGATGAGTTGAAACAGAGGGTTAGAGATTTTGCGTCGGCTGTCGTTAAGGTTGTTGATTATTCCAGGCAGGTTATAGAGGAACTTGAAGCTTTGAGAGAGGCAAGCTTCGCAGGTCCTGAGGCGAAAAGTGTGCTTGAACTCCTTGATAAAGTCAATGAAAGCGAGCATGAAACAGATATTCTGCAGTATGAGCTGACCAAAATTGTGATTAACAGGTCTGAGAGCATAGATTGTGCTTCTTTAATACTATGGATGAAGATTATTGAAACAACTGGCGACATAGCAAACGCTGCCGAAAAGATGTGTAATAGGATTAGGTTGATAATTTCTCAATGAGCCCTTTGATTGTTGTTCTTCTCGCTGCTGCCTTTGGCTTCTATATGGCATGGAATATAGGAGCCAACGATGTAGCCAACGCTATGGGTACCAGCGTTGGTGCCCGCAGCCTGACATTCAGACAGGCTATCATAGTTGCTGCCATTTTTGAGTTCTCGGGCGCAATGCTTGTTGGCAGCCATGTAAGCCTTACCGTTGCGAAGGGCATCGTAAATCCTCTTGCATACTCAAAAGAGGCGATGATATTTGCATACGGTATGCTTGCCACACTCCTTTCAGCAGCTCTTTGGGTTAACATGGCAACTAAATTGGGCATGCCCGTATCAACAACCCACTCCATCGTTGGCGGTGTCATAGGTTTCGGCATTGCCACCCATGGCCTATCTTCGATTGAATGGGGAAAGGTTGTTACTATTGTTCTAAGCTGGATAGTCTCACCCATTTCAGGTGGTATCATATCTTTCTCAATCTTTCTTTTTATTTCTAAAAAGATTTTGAGCTATGAAAAACCTGTCAAGGCAGCAAAAAAATATGCCCCATTTTTGGCATTTCTTGTATCAATAATCCTTGTCTTCTCTATGCTATACAAGGGTTTGAAAAACTTACACCTCAATTTTAGCTTTACCCATGCTTTAATTATCTCATTGGTTATAAGCATTATCTTCTATATGGTGATTTATAAAATCGTATCCTCTATACCTGTGGACTCCACCCTACCCTACAAGAAGAGATTCCCGCAGGTGGAGAGGGTTTTTGCTATTTTGCAGGTTATTACTGCCTCTTATATGGCGTTTTCTCACGGGGCAAACGATGTTGCAAACGCTGTAGGTCCATTGATGGGCGCTGTTTATGCCGTAAAGTTAACCTCTCATCAGCCCTTGGCTATGCCTATCTGGGTTTTGAGTGTGGGAGCCGTTGGTATAGTCACAGGTCTTTCTATGTATGGATATAAAGTTATTCTTGTTGTTGGCAGGAAGATTACCGATATGACACCGTCAAGGGGTTTTGCTGCTGAGTTTGGTGCTGCCACAACTGTGCTTGTCTGTTCAAGGCTTGGACTACCCATATCAACCACACATACACTTGTCGGCTCTGTCATAGGTGTGGGGCTTGCAAGGGGTATAGATGCACTCAATCTGAAGGTTTTGAAAGATATTATTGTTTCCTGGCTTCTTACTCTGCCCATTGCAGCCGTTCTCTCTGCTGCAATCTTCTGGGCTTTGAAGGGTATTTTTTTAGCCTGAGGTATGGTTGTCTCCTCTGTAGATATAGGGACAAATACAATAAGACTTATTATTGCCAAAAAACTCAATGATTGCAAGTTTGAGTTTATTTACAGGAGGAGCAAAATTGCAAGGCTGGGTGAGAGCCTTGAGCAGAGTGGATATTTAAAAGAGAGCGCAATTAAAAGAGCTTTGGAGATTTTACTTGAATTCAAGCGGATTGCGGAAGAGTTTGGCGTTGAAAAAAGTATCTATTGTGCCACGAGCGCTACAAGGGAAGCAAAAAATAGAGACGAATTTTTAAAAAGTTGCCGCAGGTTTGGTATAGAGGTCTCTGTTTTAAGCCCAGATGAAGAGGCATACCTGACGCACCTCGGCATTGTCTATTTTTTGAAAACGAAATTGAAGGAGAGAGAGTGGCTTGCATTCGACCTGGGTGGTGGGAGCACAGAGTTTATGCTCTCCCGTAACTTTAAGCTTGAAAGTTCATTTAGTGTTCCTCTTGGTGTTGTCAAGCTTTTGGAGAGGTTTGTAAAGCACGACCCACCCCTTGAATATGAGCTTGAACATGCCACATCTTTCTTTATAGAGAGGCTAAAGAGAGCTTATCCCGTTTATAGTTTTGAAACCTTGGTTGCAAATGCTGGAACTGTTAGCACATTGGCTGCAATAGATATGGGTTTGGAAAGGTACAGTTACGAGTTGACTGAAGGTTATATACTTAAAAAGGAAAATATTGATAAAATCCTTAAAAACATGCTAAGATTAAAGGCAAGGGATAGGCTAAAGAAATTCAAGATTTTGGAAAAGGGAAGAGAGGATGTGATCGTTGTTGGTGCACATCTCGTTTTGGGCTTACTGGATTACTTCAAAAAAGAGCACCTGATAACGACAAATGGTAGCCTTAGAGAGGGTGTTTTAATTAAGGAGTTCTGTGGTGGATGAAAGTAGAAAAAAGGTATATGAGGAGCTTTCTTTAAATGCAGAAGAGCTAAAAAAGGTACTAAGCTCGGATGAGTTTAATCTTGCAGTTGCTGATAAACTATTCCGGGAGAGAAATAAACTCTTTTACCAGTTAAAAGATGTATTTAAATTGGACAGTGCCGACGATGAGGAATTATCTTTTGTTGAAAACATGATTAAAGACAACAATGAGATTCTGAGTCTTGTAGAAAAGAAAAAAGAGGCTATGGAAAAAGAATTTAAAAGGAAAGAGGCGGATTCTAAAAAGATAACATCGTATCTCAAAGGTTGAGGAGGTGAGCTATGGTGCTTTCTAAAGATAACTGTGTTCTCCTTGTTATCGATATGCAGGAGAAGTTGTGTAAGGTTATGAAAAATTTGGATAGAACTGTAAAAAACATAAGGTTGCTCATAGAGGCTGCCCATGAGTTCAATCTTCCCATTGTTTACACCGAGCAGTATCCAAAGGGTTTAGGTGAGACAGTTGAACCCTTGAAATCGCTACTATCCACCTATGGCGCTAAGAGGTTTGATAAGATGTCTTTTTCAGCCCTGAAGATAGACGAGATTAAGAGCCACCTTGAAAGTCTGAACAGGAAAACAGTTGTTCTTACAGGTATAGAATCACATATCTGCGTGCTCTCAACCGCTATTGATTTAAAGGGTAATGGATTCGATGTTGTAGTTGCCTCAGATGCCACAACATCAAGGGAAGAGGAGTTCTATAAAACCGCCCTCGATTTTTACAATGGGCAATCCATATCTGTTCTACCTGCAGAAACTCTGGTTTTCTACTGGCTCGAATTTGCAGGGACAGACTCTTTCAAAAAGCTTCAGAGGATAATTCTGGGTAAAGAGTAAAAGAAGAGTTGCTTGACAGATACCTAAAGAGCAAGAAGTCCATCTTTATATACTCCTTTATACTTTTTTCGATAGGAGCTTTTTATGTGTCCTTTTTCCCTCCCGATGAGCCCAAATATGTTGATGCTGCCTTAAGAATGATAGAGAGTGGAAACTACATAGTTCCTCTCTTTAACTGCCATTTGAGGTTTGATAAACCCATCCTTTATTATTGGGAAATTGTGCTTTTCTTTAAAATCTTCCATGTAGAGCATTTTATTAAAAGTGGGTATGATCTGTTGGGACTAATAGAGTTTGCAGCGAGGCTACCCTCCATAATAGCAGCTTCACTTACAGCCGTTTATCTGTTTAAATTGGGGGAGGTGTTATTCGAAAAAAGAGTAGGCCAGTTGTCTGTTTTAGGCTTTATCTCAGTAGGCTTTTTTATCTACCTCTCTCGCTCAGTATATCCCGATATGAGTCTTATACTGTTCGAGCTTATGGGTTTTTACTACTTTTTAAAGGATAGATACACCCTTGGCTGGTTTTTTACCGCTTTAGCTTTTCTCGTCAAAGGTCCAATTGGGATCGTAAGTGTGGGGTTTACATATTTTCTCTATTTATGGATTGTTGAGAGAAGTTCTGGGTTGAAGGAGTTTTTCTCATTAAAGAATGGCTTGGGTTTTTTAGTTTTTTTGTTAGTCAGCCTTCCATGGTATGCCGAAATCTACCACCTCTACGGCATGGAATTTGTTAATAAATTCCTTATTTATCACAATATTGAGAGATTTACAGGTCAGGCTCATCAGCATCCACACTCTTTTTTCTACTACTTTCCCATTGCTGCAGTGGCTCTTTATATATGGTGGCCTTTTATATTCGATTTGATTAAAACAGTTGATTTGAAAAATAGAAAGGTTTTGTTTCTTTTGGTATGGTTCTCATGGGTATTTCTGTTTTTTTCCATCTCAAGAAATAAACTACCCCACTACATTGCATTTGGTTTCCTTCCTGTAGCCCTGCTGTTTGCTCTTAATATAGAAAGAGTTTACTATACGAGTACTCGCATGTATGCCTTTCTGGTGTTTGAGGTTTTCTTGGCTTTCTCAATTTCTTTTTACACTTCCAGACTTGGGCTTATAGCAATGGTGCCTTCCGTTTTTGCAGGTTTTTTAATAGTAGCGCTAACCAATGTTATAAAAGAACCAATACAGATGATTTTTTACAAAACTATAACTCTATCTGTAGTTGCTTTTATCCTGTTGCTTCAATTTGAAGGCTATAGGCCTGAAAAGTTTGTATGGCATCAAGTTAAAAAAAGTCGCAGAGAGCTCATTCAGTATAAAAAATTTAATCAATCCATTGTGGCTTACACAAGAAGGTGTTATAGAGAGGTCAAAAATCCCAAGATGATAGAGAATAAAAAGGGTGTTTTTCTTGTTTACACAAAACTAAGACACCTCCATGAGCTTCATGTGAAGTTTAAAGTTCTGGGAAAGTTTTTGGATAAGGGTACGAAAACTGTTTTAGTTGAAGTGAACAATGGATGAAACACTGTTGGGAGACTTAGAAAAGCTCAAAAAATTCATGGAGGAAGAGTATAGAGGCGAAGACATTCGGTTTTGTTCTGCCTATCTTTTTGGGGACTCCAAGTTTATAGAAAGGAGAAAACCGCTCTTTAAGATGTTCAACTCAATGGCATTTGTTGAAAGACCCAATATCATATATATAAGAACGGACACAAATTTAAAGATAAACGGTGTGAATATAGGGGAATTAACAGAAAAACTAACTCTCGCTGCATTTTTCGGGGGCAGAGTTGAGAGTATTGAGATGGAGCGTTGCGATGTTGTAATTTCCGAGAATCTATCTTTTTTTATGGCTGAGAGACCAAAAGATGCTGTGTTTTTATACAACAAGGGTTTTCATCTGACAAACCCAATAGCAAACTTCGTTAAGAAGCTCAATTATGTAAATGTTTATTTCTTTGGAGATTTTGATTGTCAGGGACTTTCTATCTTTGAGAGTTTAATGGAAAAAATAGGTAGTGTTGAGTTTTATCCAGACATTGATACTGTTAAATGGGTCTTTGAACGATATGGAAACAGGCTACCCCATGCAGAAATCGCAGAGTGCAACGAGAAAAGGCTAAAACAAAGTGAGCTTTTAAACTTTTATAAAAAACAAGAAAGGAAGATAGAGCAGGAGTTTTTGCAGGTTCTCTTTTCAAAAGGAGGTTTAAAAAAGCCGAAATGGATTATGTAAGACACTTTTGTGCTAAGGATTGCCCAGACACATGTGGGTTTGAGGCTAAGGTTGAACAGGACAAGCTTATAGTCAATCCATCCCTAGACTGGCACTTTTTGGAAAAACCTTTTGTGTGCAGGAAGCTTAACTATTTCTTTGAAAGGGAGACAAAAAACATCGCCTACTCTTTTGTTGAAGGTAAGAGGGTTTCTTTTGAAACCGTTATGGATGAGATAGTTAGACTATTGAAGGGTTCTAAAGGTAAAAGAATTCTATATTACAGGGGTTCTGGTAATCTCGGCTACTCCATGTTTGGCTGGGATATCTTGCTTTCTCAGTTCGATAATGTTTACTTCGTTGACGGTAGTCCATGTGATGAGACAGGCATTGAAGCGCACATAGAGGATTTTGGTGTCTGTAGGAATCCAGATATAGAGGAGTTGGAAAATGC
>WFQQ01000099.1 GCA_015486965.1 Desulfurellaceae bacterium | reverse complement strand
CCCGGAGATTGTATTTGTGGTTGATGGTATAACGGCATACGGGGCTATTGATGTTAAAACAGATGAGTGGGGAATTGATATTGGAATTACCGGTTCTCAGAAAGCGTTGATGCTCCCTCCAGGGCTTTCTGTACTTTCTGTTTCTGAAAAGGCAAAAGAGGTTATTAAGAAAAGCAAAAATAGGTATTTTTACTTTGATATTTTGGGTGAGATTGAGGCTTCAGCTGGAAAATTCACACCTGCCGTATCATTGATATTTGGATTAAAGGCTTCCCTTGAGATGATTCTTAGTGAGGGGCTTGATAATGTTTTTAAAAGACACAAGCAGCTTGCCAGAGCTGTTAGAGGTGCCGCTCAAGCTTTGGGACTTGAACTTTTGAGCAAGAGACCCGCAGACTCTCTTACTGCTGTTAAATCCCCAGAATCTATCAGTTCAACAGAGATTGTTGAGGCTATGAGAGGGTTTGGGATAGATATTTCAAACGGTCAGGGAAGCCTTAAGGGAAGAATTTTCAGGATTGCACACCTCGGCTATTTCGACAAACCTGACATTCTTATGTGCGTCTCCACGCTTGAGATGGTTTTGAAAAAGCTTGGCTGTAATAAAAACTTTGGAACCGGAATAAGGCGTGCAATGGAGATTTTTTTAGATGAATAAGGTTCCTTCTGGGGTTGTGCACTTTTTTGAGCCCATATCTTCTTTGAGAAGGGAGACAGAAAATAGAATTTTAAGCCTGTTTAAAGATAGGGGTTATCAGGAGATTATAACTCCCACATTTGTTTATGAAGATAGTGTTAGTGAGTTCTTGTTTGAACCGCTAAAGGATAAGCTGTTCAAGCTTATTGATAGGGCAAACGGCAAAACCATGATTTTAAGGGCTGATATAACCTTACAGATAACTCAGGCTGTTCTCCTTGGAGACTTTGAGATGCCGATGAGGGTTTGCTATGCTGAGAATGTGTATAGGGATATAAAGGAGCATCTCGGGCAGAAAAGGGAGCTAAAACAGGTGGGTGTTGAACTGTTTGGTGTTAAGGAGTTAGAGGCAGATATTGAGGTTGTATCTCTGGCTTTAGAGTCTTTAAGATTATTTGACTTGAACGATATATATTTGAAGGTGTCAGATACATCTATCATTCAAGAACTGATAGATAAGTATTCTTTGAGCAGAAATGATGCCGACAGGCTTGAAAGCTTTGTTTACAGAAAGGATTTGTCCTCTATAATGGGTGGGGATTTTCCTGATGGCTTGAAAAAGGAGCTTGAAGAACTTGGAAGGGTCAGTGGCACTGTTGATTTGACAAGCAGTTTGGATTACAAAGCATACAAGGTGGCATCAAGTTTGAAAAACAGGTTTTCGGATGTGAGCGTGTTTTGTGATCTGTTTTACTGTGAGCACCCTAAATATCATCACGGCATAACTTTTGATATATTTGTTGGAAACAGAAGGGTTGTTGTGGGAGGAAGGTACGGGAATATAACAAAGAAACTTGGTAGATACATACCTGCTTTGGGTTTTGCAATAGATTTGGACGAGTTGGTTCAGTTATTATTTGAAAGGAGTTCGGGCAGATGAACAGGCTTGTTTTAGGGAGTCAGTGGGGCGATGAAGGAAAGGGAAAGATAGTCGATATTCTGACCGAGGAGGCAGATGTTATTGTCAGGTATCAGGGGGGAAGCAACGCAGGTCATACCGTTTGCGTAAAGGATAAAAAGTTCATTTTGCATTTGATACCGTCGGGGATACTCCGCCATGGCAAGGTGTGTGTCATAGGAAACGGTGTCGTTATAGACCCTGAAAGCTTTATTGAGGAGAAAAAGACACTTGAGGCTCTGGGCGTGGATGTTTCGAGTGAAAGACTTTTGATCAGCGAAAAAGCCCATCTCGTTATGCCCTATCACAAGGAATTTGATTCAAGAATGGAGAGTGTTCTTGGTGAGAATAAAATAGGAACAACAAAGAGGGGCATTGGTCCCGCCTACACAGATAAACACGCACGGACTGGAATTAGGGTATGCGACCTGCAGAATAAAGATATACTCGCAATTAAAATAAAGGAGAGGGTTAAGGATATAAATAGAATTTGCGAGCTTTACGGTGTGGAGAAGTTTAGCTCTGATGAGATTATTGAGAAGTACTATAAATATGCAGAGGAGCTTTTACCTTACATAAGAAACACGGTTTACTATCTAAACGGCGTATTCAAAAATAAAAGAAGAATACTGTTTGAAGGTGCTCAAGGTTCCATGCTCGATATAGATTTTGGTACCTATCCATTTGTTACATCTTCAAACCCATCGATTGGCGGGGCTTTTACAGGCACCGGATTGCCGCACAAGGCGATAGATAATGTTATGGCTGTGGTTAAAGCCTATACTACACGGGTGGGAAACGGACCATTCCCAAGCGAACTGAACGATAATATGGGACAGTTTATAAGAGACAAGGGTGCAGAGTATGGGGCTACAACGGGGAGACCGAGACGATGTGGATGGCTGGATCTCGTTGTGGTTAAGTATGCAGCAATGATTAACGGCGTTGATGAGATGGCTCTAACCAAACTTGATGTGCTGGATGGAATAGATACCATTAAGGTGTGCGTTGGTTATGAGTACAGGGGTAAAAAGATAGGTTATATTCCCAGTCAGCTTGAGGAGTACGCCAAATGCAAGCCCATATATAAGACATTCCACGGCTGGGATAGCACCAAAGGGGCAAAAAGATACGAAGAGTTGCCAGATAACGCAAAGAGGTATATCGAGTTTATAGAGAAATTCGTAGGTTTAAGGTTCACAATTATTTCAACAGGGGCAGAAAGGGAGGAGACTATAAGGAGGTGAGATATGTGTGTATTTTGTCAGATTGTAAAGGGTGAAATACCTGCAGATAAGGTATATGAGGATAAAAACTACCTTGCCTTTAAGGATATTAGGCCTAAAGCGCCTGTGCACATATTGATTATACCCAAAGAGCATATTGAAAAACTTACCGATATAGACGAATCTAATAAGCATATAATGGGTGATATGACTGTTATAGCCAACAAAATAGCTAAAGAGTTGGGGATTGATAAGTCTGGCTATAGAATAGTGATAAACAACGGTCCAGATGCAGGTCAAGAGGTTTACCACATTCACATGCACCTGCTGGGTGGCAAAAGATTAATTTTTGCGACATAACCATGAAGATAGCAGTTATTCATGGGCCCAACCTGAACCTTTTGGGTTTAAGGGAGCCCTCTGTTTATGGTAAAAAAACACTTAAAAGTATAAACGACGCCCTATTTGAAAAGTCTTTGGTTCTGGGTGTTGAGGTTGAGTTTTTTCAATCCAATTCTGAGGGAGAGATCGTTGACTACATTCAGCTTTTGCCGGAAAGGGAGTTTAAAGGCATCATTATAAATCCTGCAGCCTACACCCACACAAGCGTTGCAATAAGGGATGCTATATTAGCCGTTGACTTGCCGTTTGTTGAGGTTCACCTCTCAAACATTTTTGCACGGGAGGAGTTCAGGCATCGCTCCCTCTTTTCCGATGTTGCTTTGGGTGTGATTTCTGGCCTTGGCTACAGGGGATACATATATGCCCTTGATTATATTGTTATGGTTCTAAAACAAGACGGAAACCTATAAAATCGTTCCTTAAACCCGGCATGTAGTTGCTTCTTGCTGAGAGCCTTGTCCACCTTATGTAGTTAAACCAACTCCCGCCTCTCACAACTTTTGCAAGCGATATGTAGGGATTCAAATATACGGGGTCTTTTGCGTTTTTCATCAATGTGTAAGCTTTTGAGTAGTATGTATCCAGGCACCATTCGGCTGCATTTCCAAGCATATCGTAAAGCCCGAAGCTGTTAGGGAGAAATTTACCTACAGGGGCTGTTCCAACATATCCATCGCTGCAAGGGAAGTGAGCCTTTTCAAACTTGTATTTTTTTAATTTTTTATAGGCTGTTACATCGTAGAAATTGCCATATTTACATGCATCTTCAATATTTGTCCAGTAGGTGTCTCTTTTTATTCCACCCCTTGCAGCATACTCCCACTCCGCCTCTGTTGGAAGTCTGTACACCTCCCCTGTTATGCTGTTTAACCAAGCTATATAATTCTGCACTTCGTCCCAGGACACATTAACCACCGGTTGGTTGGGTTTATTTAAGCTGTATAGTTTGCTGTCGCCGCTTTCATGTTTTGGATTGAATTTCTTAAACTGCTCGTTTGTTATTTCATACTTTCCTATAAAAAATCCATGCAGGCACACCCTGTGCCTTGGCTTTTCATCCTTTTTCGCATATTTGTCTTCTGGATTAGCACCCATTTGAAAGCAGCCTCCAGGGATATAGACAAACTGTATTCCCAAATCGTTTGTGTAAATCTGGGGACGGACGAGCAGCGACCATTTAGAGTTTTTCGGTATGCCTTTTGGAAAATCTTTAAACACATCCCAGTAAATCCTTTTGTTTTCACCCACCTTTACAAGCCCAACATCACCTCTCAAGTGAAGTTGTCTTGTTACATATACCTTACCGTTTATTTTTACCTCTATTCCAACAACAGCCTCTTTGTTTGGATTACCTGTCAGGTCGTAATGGAAAACTAAAAAATTTCCATCCCACTTAACCTGAACATTTTTATATCCTAAGGATAGGGCAGTCTGTGTCCAAAGCAGCAAGAATAAAAACAAAAAAAAGGTCTTTTTCATCTATTTCTCCCCGTTTTTTAAATCGGATGATGCATAAAGTTTTTGAATAGATACATGGAAATATTATATTTCCAATGTAGGGTATTTTCAACTATGTGTTAACCTGTAGAGCCAAAAAACTTAGTGCGTAGAATGGAAGAGACAAGAAGTCTTTTTACTCTCTAAGTTTTAAAAATACGCCAACCACCTGCCATTTTTCACCGTTTTTGAAGTATTCAAAGTCAAAGCCCACCTTTTTTGGCTCTGATGGGAAGTATCCAACAAGTTTTAAAACACCATTTTTCAATGTTTTTCTCTTCTCTATAACAGGAGGTAGAGTTCCCACCCTTTCCCAGTCTATTGGAATTGATTTAAATGGGTAGAATGCGTTTGAAAGCTTTTCTAAGGAGACCGAATTTTGAAATTGTGGAGCGGTGTATGAATAAAAGTCAGAGTAGTAGCCTGTCGATATTGCCTTTCCCAGTTTTTGCATTGTTTCTTGAACGATAACTATAAAATCGGGAGTGTTAACCTTTTGTACGCTTTTTGTTTGGCTATTCTGCGAATGTATAATACCTGACTTTGGGAGTTGTATGTTGTCTATTTTCCAGCTATCGTTTTCTTTAATGAGTGAGATTTCCACTATAATGGAAGAGCCGTCTGTGAACTCTACCTTGCCCTTTAATTTTCCAGTTCCATCTGCGTTTACCTCCCTTGTGGAGAAGCTACAGCTTTTGTAGTTCTTAAACCTTGAGAGAGGAAAGGCTCTCTTTAGTTGCTCCATTGTTGTATTCTGCTTGAAATTTGTGGAGAGGTATTTGGAAGCCTGCTCATAATTACCTGATTTGATGCTTTTAAAAAAGTTATCTGCCGTTTGTTTTAAATCTGATGTGAGAAACATTGCCACACCAAACGCAACTATCACGATGACAATAAAAATACCCATAAACTTTAACAACTTCTTCATTGTATCCCACCTCCAATTTTATTTTATAACCATATATTAAAATATTTGTAATCAAATATCAAATTTTATCATACAAGCTTAAATTTAGAGGAGTTTACCCTGATTTCTGCTTTTGTGCATGAGGTAGAGAGAGATGGCAAGGGCAAGGATGCTTAAAGCTAAAAACAGCATGGATAGAGGTGAGTGAAACTCCATGTGCATTACCCTTTTGAAAAAGCTGACAATAAGAACCATAACTACAACCTTGCCGAGTTTGTCTTTCAGCTCATCGAGGCTGTGTATGGATAGAATTTTGCTTCCCGTTTCGCTTTTCTCTGCATCCTCTATCTGAGAGATAAAAAGCTCATAAACACCAAATGAGAAGATAATCATTACAATTGCGATTAAATACAGATCCACAGCACCTATTGTTTTACCTATGAGAATGTATGAGAAGTTATCAGAGATGAGTTTGCCACTAAAGAACTTTAGCGTGTCGAGTGAAACCATTATTATGTTGTAGCTTGCAAGGGCAAACAGGGATATGGCACCCAGGATACCGAATATAACTGCAAGTATGACAATAAACCTGCTCTTCCAGAGCAACCACTCAAAGATTTTTTCAAATACACTCTGGGAGCGTTTCATGTTTATCCTGCCTGTTTAACAGTCAATATCACCGTTGAATTATACAAAGGAAAGTTCGTTTGGCAAAGTAATTTGTTTTATGGAACTTAGAAAAAATAAAGGTTGAATAATATGCTATTGATTTTTGGAAGAATTTGTATAAGATAGCAAAGCTATATCCTTGCTTTCTGCTTGAATTTGCAGAAAGCCAAAAGTCCAGAAGGAGGTTTGTGGATGAACTATTACGAGTTGCTTTATGTGGTTCAGCCGCACATGAGCGAAGAGCAGCTCAATGAATTTATCAAGAGTGTGGCTGAAAGGATTAAAAATGAGGGTGGGGAGATTTTGAAAAATGAGCTCTGGCAGAAACGCAACCTTGCCTACCCCATTAAGAAGTTTAAACAGGGTTATTACATTCTTGTTCACTACAGGGCGCCCTCTTATACACCGAAGAGAATAGAGGAGTACCTACGCATCAAAGAGGATATTTTGAGGTTTATAAATGTAACGATGCTAAAGAGGGATAGAAAGAAATACGAGAAGGAAGAAGATGGCAAACCTGAATAGGGTTATGCTCATAGGCAATCTAACCCGTGATCCAGAGCTTAGATATACACCGGCAGGCTTGGGTGTGGCAAGTTTTGGCATAGCTGTGAACACGCCTATAGGAAAGGATGACGAAGGAAATAGAAAAACAGAAACGCTGTTTGTTGATGTGGTTGCCTTTGGGAAACAGGCAGAGGTTATAGCCGAGTATTTAAGGAAAGGTTCTCTTATCTACTTAGAGGGAAGGTTAAGATACAGGACATGGGAGGATGCATCGGGCAACAAACGGAGCAAGCATGAGATTGTTCTTAATAACTTTCAGTTTTTAAACACACGGGGCAAAGAGTCGCCACAAGAGGTTGCTGGTATTCCAGAGGAAGATGAAGATATACCCTTTTAATGGAGGTTTTTTAAATGACAGAAAATAACAGAAAGAAGAGAAAGTATTTTAGATACCCGAGGAAGAAGGTTTGTTATTTTTGTTCAAACAAGATAGATGAGATTGATTACAAGGATGTTGATATTTTGTCGAGATATGTAACGGAAAGGTATAAGATTGTTGGCAGGAAAACCACTTCCACCTGTGCAAAGCACCAGAGAATGTTGACAAAGGCTATTAAAAGGGCAAGGGTTATGGCTCTCATGCCATTTACCATTAGTAGAAAACTGCATAGCTAAGGGGGAATAGATGAAAATTGTTCTTTTAGAGGATGTTGATAAGCTTGGATATGCTGGCGATATAAAAGATGTAAAAGACGGTTATGCAAAGAACTACTTGATACCAAAGGGTCTTGCACTTGCAGCTACAAGGAGCAACCTGAAGATTGTTGAGGAAAAGAGAAAAGCCATTTTGAGGAAGATTGAGAAGAGAATTGCAGAGGCTAAAAAAATTCAGGAAGCTCTTGATGGTTTAGAGATAGAGATAAAGGCAAGGGCAGGTGAAAAGGGCAAACTGTTTGGTTCCATTACAGCAAACGAGATTTATGAGAAGCTAAAAGAGAAGGTTGAGAATCTTGATAAAAAGAGCATAAGGCTGCCTGAGGGTGGTATTAGAGAGGTCGGTGAGCATACCGTTGAGATTGCAATCTACAGAGACATAAAGGCGACCGTAAAGGTTAAAGTTTTGCCTTTAGATGAAGAGTAGCACTGTTAGAGTATACCCACAATCTATAGAAGCAGAGAGAGCGCTCCTCTGCTCTCTCTTTCTTGACAACTCCCGCATAGGAGAGGTTTTAGAGATAATAAATGAAGATGATTTCTTTGATGAAAAGAACTCTTCTATTTTTAAAATCTTAAAAGAGCTGTATGCAGATGGTATTCCCTTTGACTTTATAACAGTGACAAATGCAATAAAGGAGAAGGGATTAGAGGGAAAGGTTCCTAACGATTATGTTTTGGGATTGACAGAGTTTTTGCCAGCCCCCGCAAATACTAAGTACTATGCTGAAATAATAAAAAAGAAGGCAATTTTGAGAAGGCTAATCTCCATGTCTTCTGAGATTGCGACAATTTGTTATGAGGAGCCTGAAGATATAGAAGAGGTGTTGAATATTGCAGAGAAACGGCTGTTCGATATCGTAAGTAGCAAAGCCATAAGGTATCGCTCGGCAGAAGAGCTATCAGATGATTTAATTGAATACCTTGAGAGTTTAAAGAACAGAAAAACTGTAATAACCGGTGTGCCTTCTGGTTTTAAAGACCTGGATAGTATGACAAATGGGTTTCAGGATGGAGACCTGATTGTTATAGCGGGCAGACCGGGGATGGGTAAAACAAGCCTCGCAGTCAATATAGCCTTAAACTCGTCCCTTAGCTACGGTAAGAAAATAGGTATTTTCACACTGGAGATGTCTGCTCGTCAGCTGGCTTTAAAGATGATTGCTTCTCTGTCGGGTGTTGATATGAGGAAGTTGAGGACGGGCTTCTTTGAAGGTGGCGAGTGGGATATGGTTGTCAGGGCTATTGATAAGCTGAAAAATGCCAAGATTTATATAGATGAGACATCGCTTTTAACATCTATAGATATAAGGACAAAGGCGAGAAAGCTGAAAATGGAGAAGGATATAGATATGTTGATAATAGACTACCTTCAGTTGATAGAGGGCAAAAGTTCGAGTGTTAACAGGACTCAACAGATATCTGAAATTTCCCGCTCCCTCAAGATTTTAGCAAAAGAGCTAAATATTCCAGTTATAGCTTTGTCCCAGCTCAACAGGGCTGTTGAAAGCAGAGAGGATAAAAGACCCACACCCGCCGATTTAAGGGAGTCTGGCTCTATTGAGCAGGATGCCGACATAATAATGCTTCTTTACAGGGATGAGGTTTACAACAAAAACACAAAAGATAGCGGCGTTGCAGAGATAAATATAGCCAAGCAGAGGAATGGACCTCAGGGTGTTGTAAGGCTCCAGTTTGAGAGCAGGATTGCCACATTCAGGGACCTGACCAAAAGAGACGATGTACCGCCTGAGTATATCCACTCTGATGAAGAGGAATCCCTTGACTTCATAGAAAGAGAAGAGAATCCCCTTTAGAAGTGAAATTCATAAAGATAAGAAAAGCCAGAGTCCATAACCTGAAAAGTATAGATGTAGATATTCCCAAAGGAAAGATAACGGCTATAACGGGTCCTTCGGGGAGCGGCAAATCCACGCTGGCATTTGATGTTCTATACGCCGAGAGCCAGAGGCTATACCTTGAATCGTTAAGTTCCTATGCAAGGCAGTTTTTAGAAAAAATAGAAAAACCTGATGTGGAGAACATAGATGGATTAACCCCAGCTATAAGCATAGATCAGAAGAGTGTCTCTTTAAATCCTCGCTCGACCGTTGGGACTATAACAGAGATTTACGACTATATGAGGCTTTTGTTTGCACACATTGGAGAGGTGTTTTGCTATTCGTGTGGCAGGAGAATAGAAAGCCAGGATCCCCAGACAATTGCAGAGGAGATAGCCAAGTTTCGAGATAGAAAGCTCCTTATTCTTGCCCCAATAGCTATTAATAAGAAGGGAACTTTCAAATCGGAGTTGCAAAGCTTGAGAAAAGAGGGTTTTGTCAGGGTTGTTATAGATGGGATGGAGAGGCTTCTTGAGGAGGAGATAGAGCTTGAGAAAAATAAGAAGCACGATGTTTTTCTTGTTGTAGATAGATTAAAGGTTAAAGATGGTTCTGAGTCGAGGATTCAGGAGGCTGTTGAGCTTGCCCTGAAAAAAGGAGATGGACTTGTAGTTGTTATGGATATGGAAAGTGGCGAAAAAAAGCTCTTTTCAGAGCGGTTTGCGTGTCCCTATTGTGGAATAAGCTACAAACCAATAACACCTCAAAGCTTTTCTTTCAACTCTCCTTTGGGTGCCTGTCCCGATTGCTTCGGTCTTGGCGTAAAACACCAGCTTGACATCAATAGGCTTATTCCTGATGGCTCTTTAAGTGTAAGGGAAGGTGTTATAAAGCTCTGGAGAAAGCCTAAATATTACTTTTATCAGAAGTTTTTGCTCGAGGCGTGCAGGAAGTTTGGTATAGATATCTACGAGCCGTTTGAAGATTTGCCTGAAAAGCACAAGGATTTAATACTGTTTGGAAAGCCAGACGAGGTGGTGGAGTTTGAACTTTCCAGCGGGAAAACCGTAAGGAGGCAGTGGAAGGGTGTTATAAACTTAATCTCTGAGCAGTTTGGCGAGACTGATAGTCTGAAGGTAAAGCGTGAAATTACAGCCCTCATGAAGGAGATTCAATGTCCCACCTGTGGTGGAAAAAGGCTTAACAGGGAGAGTCTGTCTGTCAGGATAAACGGAAAAAACATAATAGAAGTGACCGAGATGAAGGTTGCTGAGAGTCTTGAGTTTTTCGATAAGCTTGAGAAAGCTCTGGATGATAGCAGAAGAAAGATAGCAGGAAGGGTTCTTGCCGAGATTAGAAAAAGGCTCAAGTTCCTTGTAGATGTTGGTCTCGATTACCTTACACTCAACAGGAGCGCTTCAACCCTATCGGGTGGTGAGGCACAAAGGATCAGGCTTGCAACTCAGGCGGGAAGCGGTTTGAGTGGCATCACCTATATCTTAGATGAGCCATCGATAGGTTTGCATCCCAGGGATACAGATAGGCTTATTGAGACATTGAAGCACCT
>WFQQ01000098.1 GCA_015486965.1 Desulfurellaceae bacterium | reverse complement strand
GGGTTGGACAACGCAGGATATTTAGATACAGACCTCATCGTCGTTGTAAATGACAACAATATGTCAATCTCTCCATCGTTAGGCTCCCTATCTGCATATCTCTCAAAAAAAATGAGTGGACCTATATACAACAAACTTAGGGACGAGATAGAAAAGCTCATAAAAACTCTACCTTTACCAGAGCAACCCACATTGAAGATTGCAAGGAAAATTGAGGAATCGATGAAGTTTTTCTCGCCTGGCCTTCTGTTTGAAGAGTTGGGTTTTAAATACTTTGGGCCCCTAAATGGCCATAAACTTCCCGATTTGATAGATGTATTTAAAAATGTAAGAAATTTAAAGGGACCAATAGTTGTTCATGTTGTAACAACAAAGGGTAAAGGATACAAACCAGCGGAAGAAAACCCATCCCTGTTTCACGGTATTGGGAAATTTGATGTAGAAACGGGAAAATCCATTAAAACTTCAACAGCACCAAGCTGTTCATCGGTTTTTGGAAAGAAAGTAACAAAATTAATGGAGAAGGATGAAAAAATAGTTGCCATAACAGCGGCAATGCTAATAGGAACAGGCTTGCAGGATGCGAAAAACAAATTCCCAGACAGAGTGTTTGATGTCGGAATCGCTGAGCAACACGCAGTTACAATGGCAGGAGGCTTGGCAGTCAAAGGTTTTAAGCCAATCGTGGCAATATACTCAACATTCTTGCAAAGGGCATACGACCAGATTATACACGATATAGCGCTACAGAATCTGCCCGTTGTCTTTGCCATAGATAGGGCTGGAATTGTAGGCGACGACGGAGAGACACACCAAGGAATCTTTGATATCTCTTACTTAAAACCAGTACCCAACCTCGTTATAACAGCACCCAAGGACGCAAAAGAGTTGGAGCTTCTGCTTGAGTTCTCAGCACAATACGGAGAACACCCAATTGCAATTAGATATCCAAGAGGTGCGTGTCCAAACCTCGGAGATTTCCCTTTAAATAAAATAGAAGTGGGCAGATGGCAACTATTGAAAGGGTCTAACGAAAGCAGCGTTGCGTTATTAGCTGTTGGAAACACCGTTTCACTAGCTTTAGATGTATCCAAAGTATTGGAAGAGCATGGGGTGAAAACCACCGTATTTAACTGCCTATTCATAAAACCCATGGATGAAGAGGTTTTGAATAACTTAAATAAATACAGAGTTGTTGCCACGCTCGAAGAGAATGTTAAGCTTGGAGGGTTTGGAGAGTCTGTGGCAAGGTATATAGTTGAGAAAAACATAGATACCAAAATTGAGATATTTGCACTGCCAGACAAATTTATCGAGCACGGCAGTCAGGAGATATTAAGAGAAAAGTACGGACTATCCAGTACAGCTATTTCTCAAAAACTTCTTTCCAGCATCCATCAAGCGGGTTGAACTTATCTAAAAATACAGGCGGTTTAAAAACTACAAAATCGTGTGTAGCTAACTTTGATTCAACCACCAGAAAAGAGGCATCTTTCCTCAAGTTTCCATAGACTGGAATTACAGTTTTTAAACCAAAATTATTCAATTTCAATGCTTCAATAAGTTCTAAAACTCTTGTTGGATGAAAAGTCACCTTAAAAGTACCTTTGTTTAAAAGAACTCTTTTAGCTACGCCTACGAGCGAACCTACAGGTTCGGCTTCAAACTTCTCTAATTTATACTTTAAAGAAACTCTGTGTCTTTCGGAAACAAAGTACGGAGGGTTGCTCAAAAAGAAGTCTACAGAGTTGGTTGGAATATCAGCCTCACTTTCCACAACCTTTGCATTTTTTATGCCGTTAACCTTAAAATTGGTATCTATAATCTCTAAATAATCTTTATTCCTTTCAATAGCATATATAAAAGAGTGCGGGTTTTTTAAAGCCAAAATGACGGCTATAACTCCACAACCGCTCCCAAAATCAACGAAAACTTTAGATTTATAGAGCTCAAAATTACAAGTCAGAACGAAAGGTTCAGATGAAAAGTGATATCCAGATTTGGGTTGATAAATCTTAAAATATTCAAAATCGTTGAGGACTACATCCACCATATAACCAACGGGGGTTTAAAGCGGTTGAATAGGAGTATTGAATTTGGTTCTGATAAGTTACATTATGTAAACTTTTAACCGTTTTCCTCTTGTGGTGCCCAAACAAAAGAACCTACAACTCTTTCACGGTAAGGATTACCAACAACCTCAAAAGCATCTCTATCTTCAAGCAGTTTAGAGATTAACTTTCTATTCAAATCGTGTCCAGATTTATAAGCAAGGTACTTAGCTTTGATATCGTACCCCAAAATTGAGAGATCCCCTATGGCATCAAGAACTTTATGCCTGACAAACTCGTCCTCATACCTTAGCGGGTCTTCATTTACAATACCGTACTCATCAACAACTATAGCGTTGTCCAAACTACCACCCAAAGCAAGATTGTGAGCCTGAAGGTATTCAATATCCCTGACAAAACCGAATGTCCTTGCCTTGCTTATCTCCCTAATGAATGTCCGCTCGTTCACAACCAGGGAGATCTTCTGTTTCCCAATGAAAGAATTGTCGAACTGTATGGCGTATTGAATCTCAAATCTCTTTGAGGGAATTAGAGCAACAAATTTTCCATCCTCTTTAATTTTAACAGGCTTTTTGATTATTATCTCTTTTTTATAAGCACCCTGCTCCCTTATACCCGCAGTCTTTATAAGGTAAACCCAAGGAGCCGATGAGCCATCCATTATGGGAACCTCATCTCCCCAGACTGTGATTAAAACATTATCTATATGCAAACCGTAAAGGGTAGCTAGTAGATGCTCAACTGTCTTAACTACAGCACCGTCTTTGCCAATAGTTGTTGCAAGAGTAGTATCAACTACATTCTCTCTCTTGGCATCTATATAAACATCCTTATCTGCCCTGTAGAACACCACACCGTGATTCTCCTCTGCAGGTTGCAATAGTATTTCAACCTTCTTACCTGTGTGCAATCCTATGCCTGATGCCTTTATCTCTTCTCTCAATGTTCTTTGTTTTCTCACTTCACACCCCTTTAGTTTTAAAATTAGTTCAGGCTACCATATTTGCAAATTTTTCAAAAAGGTATTCCGCATCGTGTGGCCCAGGGGAAGCCTCAGGGTGATACTGGACAGACATAATCGGTAAACTCTTGTGCCTTACCCCTTCCACACTGCCATCATTAAGGTTTTTATATGTTATTTCAAATCCTTTTTCAAGGGATTCCTCTTCACAAGCGGCATAATTGTGGTTTTGGGCTGTCACAAATACCCTGCCACTGTTTTCATCCCTAACTGGATGGTTCCCTCCATGATGACCAAATTTCATCTTATAGATTCCAACACCAAACGCCCTTAAAATTATCTGATGACCAAAACAGATACCAAATGTTGGGAATGATTCAATGGCCTTTCTATACTCTTCTATCCATCTTTCGCCCACTCCACGCGGGTCTCCAGGACCATTAGATAGAAACAAGGCATCTGGTTTTAAAGCTTCAATCTCCTTAAAGGTAGTGTATGCACCCACAACCATAACATCAAACCCTACCTCAACAAGGTATCTCAAAATATTCCTCTTGACTCCAAAATCGAGAACCACTACCTTTTTTTTACCACTCAGAACTCTTTTTACTTTTCTATTTTCAAATCCAAATCTAAATATTCTCTCATTAAACTCATAAGGACTTTCTGTTGTGACATCTTTCACAAGGTCACGACCAACTATCTCAAACTCAGAAACAATCCTTTTCAAAGATTCTATAGTGTCTTCGGTAGATATAGCCCCCTTTAGGGAGCCTTTAATCCTCAACTCTTTAGTAAGCCTTCTTGTATCTATATTCTCAATTCCCACCACACCGTGCCTTTTCAAATACTCGTTCAAACTCTCCTCAGCCCTAAAATTTGAGGCTATCTGAGAAGACTCCTTTACAATAAACCCCTCAGCAAAAACAGTTCTCGACTCTTCATCTACTCTGTTGACACCGTAGTTGCCTATCTCGGTATATGTCATCGTAACTATCTGCCCTTTATAAGAAGGATCGGTAAGTATCTCCTGATAGCCACTTAAAGCTGTGTTAAAAACCACCTCTCCAACGGTAGTTCCAGGCTTTCCCAAAGATATACCTTCATAGACAGAACCGTTTTCCAAAACAAGAACAGCTTTCATCTTATTAGCCTTTTGCTCATCTCCTCTTCATAGGCTTTATTAAAAGCCACCTCCCACTCCATGCTGCCCGGTATTAGCTTTTTGGCTCTTTTCTGCAAGCTTTCAACAACAAGCTCGTAAACCTCATCTTCTATAGAAAAATACTTCTCCATTGTCTCCATTATCGTATTAGCCACAGCTTTCTCAGAACCTATCAACTCAAAAACCCCTTCATCCAGAGCTTTTTTAACAATCTGTCTCGAGAGAAACCTGATACGTGCGCTACTGTACCTCATAGCA
The DNA here is from genome assembly GCA_015486965.1 of Desulfurellaceae bacterium. Lineage (GTDB taxonomy): Bacteria > Campylobacterota_A > Desulfurellia > Desulfurellales > Hippeaceae > Hippea. The sequence continues at coordinate 10,583 of WFQQ01000098.1, read as the reverse complement.
AAAATCCTTCCTGTTTCGCCACTTTCTTTTTTGCCATTAAAAACAGCTTAGAGCTATCAGCGCCCTCTTTTTCTATCTCATTTGAAAATTGCTCCAATAACTTTTTAGTTTTCAAGTCAATCTCTTTTTCCTTTTGAACATCCTCTTCCAACACTGCCTTTATAACTGCCTTGAGTATGGATATATCTTTATTGAGCTTTACATTACCGCTCCTTATAAGATTTACTGCAATCTTATCTGCTAATAACTCAATCTCCCTCTTCCTGAGTGCCATAACCCATCCCCTTTATACAAGAATATTTTCAAAATCTCAAATTTTTATTCTGTTCTCCTCCCTATTAAACAGCCTTTTTAAATTATCTTTATGTTTAAACACCATGAGAATATAAAGCACTATAAAAAACATTCTAACTACATAATCTGGGCTGGACAGAGCAATCAAAGTAGCAATAAGAAAAGACAGCAGGGCAGCCAGAGATGAAAGTTTAGTAAAAAGAAGAATTGCTATCCATAAAAAAGCGCCTGCAAGCGAAGCCAGAGGATAGATGGGAAGCGTAACGCCATACGATGTAGCAACGCCCTTCCCTCCTTTAAATTTCAAAAAAATACTAAAATCGTGCCCCAAAACGGCAGAGAAACCCGAAACTACATTTATATATTGCTCTTTGGGAAATATTAAAGAGAAAACTAAAACTGCAACCGCACCCTTTGCAACATCCAAAATAAGGGTTATCAAACCCTCCTTTCTTCCAACAACCCTGTAAACATTTGTAGCCCCTATGTTGCCACTGCCTGAACCCCTTAAGTCAAAACCCTTAAGTTTAGCAATCAACAAACCAAAAGGAATACTTCCTAAAAGGTAAGAAATTACTGCTGCCACAATGTAGTGTTGCAGCAACTACTTCTCCTCCTTTTTGGCTCGTTGTCTTCTAATATAAGCGGGTATATCCCTCTCATCCTCTATAGGAATTTCAGTTTTTTTCTTAATTTCATTCAAGCTTCTCGTTTTTAGCTCATCAAATTCAGGTCTGTTAATGACCCTTGATGCTCCCCTCTTTCTATCTGTTGAAAAGCCTGTTGCAATTATCGTTATCCTCACTCTATCCCCAAGGCTATCATCAAGCACGAAACCGTGTTTAAACAGAGCTTTCTCATTCATATTGCTCTCAATTATCGAAGTAGCCTCTTTAAATTCATCCATACCAAAGTTCTTGCCAGCCGTTATGTTCATAAGAATTCCTTTAGCACCTTTGATAGAGGTATTCTCAAGTAATGGGTTTGATATAGCCATCTCTGTAGCTCTTCTAACCCTGTTTTCTCCCCCTTCTGCAGAAGCCTCTCCTACTCCCATCAAAGCAACACCTTTCTCCCTCATGACCGACTCAACATCTGCAAAGTCAATATTCATTATAATCTGGGAGTTTGGCTGTTTGTAAATCAACTCAACTATACTCTGCACTGCCTGTCTTAAAATATCGTCAACCCTCCTGAAAGCCTCCAAAAGGGTCAAGTTTTTGTAAATATCCAAAAGCCTTTGATTGGGTATCACTATTATGCTATCCACATTCTCTTTAAGCTCCTCTATTCCTTTTAAAGCTATCTCCCTTTTTGTTTTGCCCTCCATATCAAACGGCTTTGTAACAACAGCAATGGTTAGAGCACCTAAGTCTTTAGCAACCTTGGCTATAACGGGAGATGCACCGGTTCCTGTTCCTCCCCCCATACCTGCTGCTATAAAAACCATATCAGCTCCACTCAGTGCAGACTCAATCTCATCTATCGTCTCTTCAGCCGCTTTCCTGCCCTTTTCCGGATCGCTGCCGGCTCCAAGCCCTTTGGTCAGTTTCTTTCCCAACTGAATCTTAGTAGTGGCAAGAGACACATTCAATGCCTGTGCATCTGTGTTTGCAGAGATGAATTCAACATTCTTTATCCCATAATTAACCATGGTGTTTACAGCATTACTGCCGCCACCGCCCACTCCAACAACCTTTATCACAGCACCTTTAGCATAATTTTCCTTTTCTTGCTTTGCCATTATTTTAGCCTCCACAATTAAAACATTTCTTTTACCCAGCTTTTCATCTTTTTAACTATCATGGAGAAAATACTGCCCTCATCCCTTATCTTTCTTTCGTCTATGTTGAGATCCTCCTCATCCTTTGCCTTGGTAAAGCCATACATCACAAGACCCACACCTGTAGCATACATAGGGTTATCCACCGCATCCTTTAAACCAACAATACCCTGTGGTTTTCCAAGTCTCACAGGAAGCTCGAAAACGCTTTCCGCAAGCTCTAAAGAGCCATCCATCAAAGCTGTTCCCCCTGTTAGAACAATACCGCTTGCGAGGAGCGGCATAAGATTCATCTTTTCAAGCTCACCTTTAACGATGGAGTATATCTCCTCCATCCTCGGTTCAATAATTTCGCTTAAAAGCCTTCTTGGTATCTCCCTTGATTTTCTATCACCAATACCTGGAATCTCAATCGTCTCATCCTCATCCACAAGCTCTGAAAGAGCGCATCCATATTTCTTCTTAATCTGCTCAGCCTCTTTGAATGGTGTTCTTAAGCCTATTGCAATGTCGTTTGTAACATGGTCTCCCCCAAGTGCTATAACAGAGGTATGCTTTATTGCGTTGGATGCAAATACGGCAACATCGGTTGTCCCACCACCAATATCAATCAAACCAACACCCAAATCTTTCTCCTCTGGCAGCAGTATGGAATAACTCGATGCAATGGGCTGAAGAACGATATTTTTAACGGTTAATCCGCTTTTATTACAGCATTTGATTATATTTTGAATATTCGTTACAGAACCAGTTACTATATGAACCCTAACCTCGAGCCTTGTCCCATTCATTCCCCTCGGATCCTTTATCCCAGGCTGGTCATCAACAATAAACTCCTGAGGAATAATATGTATTATCTCCTTATCCGGGGGGATCATAACAGCTTTGGCTGCATCTATAACCCTTCTAATATCGGATTCAGAAACCTCAAGGTTTTTAATGGCAACAACACCGCTTGAGTTGTAAGAGCGAACATGCCCACCTGCTATGCCTGTGTAAACGCTATCAATTTTAATGCCACTCATTCTTTCAGCATATGCAACAGCCTTCCTTATAGAGAGAACAGCCTCATCGATATTAATAACAACACCCTTGCGTAAACCCTTGGAGGGTGTCTGACCAAGTCCTATAATCTTAATCTGACCTTCTGGTGTTCTCTTACCAACAATGGCGCAGACCTTTGTAGTCCCTATATCTAATCCGACCACTACATCATCGTTAACCAGCTCGCTCACCTTCCAACTCCTTTTTTCCATTTAAGAACGAATTTATTATCGAAGCATATACTTACACTATCCAATCTATCTTTAACGCTATTAAGATACCTCCACTTCTTCCTAAACCTTTCTATAGCAATATCTGGGCAATCAATACTGCTCACAATAACTTTTAAACCACCGTCAAAATAAGCAACTTGATAACTCTCAGACACAACATCAATATAATTTATTTTTCCAATTTTGTCTAATTTTTCATATAAGTTAACAATAGATTTCAATAACTGTTTATCCTTCAAAAGATTTGCTTTCAGAACTATCTTGGGCAAATTTTTCGGTAATTTGACATATTTTTCATATCTGCTTATTAAAGAGCCATTTTTATCGATCAAGTAAACAGTTTTTTTATAATATACAAAAGCTACTGGCTTCTTTTCGGTTATGACAATATACAGTGTATCTGGAAAAATCTTCGCAATCTTAGCACTCTTGACCCACGGGTTGGAAAGAATCTTAAAATATATCTTGGAAAGTGAATAACTTGAGAGCCCACCGCTGCCACTGTTTGCAATATATTGCTTTATAACTTTTGTTGGAATGATGCTGTTTCCCGTTATAACAACATATTTAAGCTTTGCATAACGATTAGAAATCTCCTGATATCCAAAAACTATGGCGAAAACAAATCCAGCAAGTATAAGAATCCCAAAAGCAAATTTTACTGCTGTAAACAGAAGTTTCTTACTGCCTTTGCCTCTATCTTCACCCTTTTTCAAATCAGCGTAATCCTTCATGCCCTCTCAACAATAATCCTAACAAGCTTTTCAAAAATAATTCCCTTAGCCAAAGCCGCCTTTGGGAGCAGGCTCGTTTCGGTCATACCAGGAATGGTGTTAATCTCAAGCACATAGGGAACATTACCCTCAAGAATAATATCAACACGGGCGTAGCTCTCACAACCTATAGCTTTATAAGCTTTGTAAGCAACGCTTTGAACAAGTTGCGAAATATCACTCCCAATATCGGCAGGAACAATGTACTCTGTGGCGCCTTTTGTATATTTATGTTTGTAGTCGTAGAAACCGCCCTTTGGCTTTATATGTATAACGGGTAAAATTTCATCATAAACAATGCCAACGGTTAGCTCTTTTCCGTTGAGTTTCTTTTCTAAAAGAGCTGTTCCATATTTTTCAATAACTCTTTCAACATAATCATAAGCTTCCCTCTGGTTGTTTGCAAAAAACACATCAACCGAAGAGCCCTGGGCTTGAGGTTTTATACATACAGGGTAAAAATCAACCTTTTCAATCTCGTCTAAGCTCTCAATGAGTCTAAACTCAGCTGTAGGGATATTCTTTGCCTTGAGAACAGATTTGGTGAGAAATTTATCCATGGCAACAACACTCTCCCTGAATGAGCAACCTGTGTATTTTATGCCAAGACCCTCCAAAGCTGCCTGGAGTTGACCGTTCTCACCATATCCACCGTGCAGAGCTATAAAAACCTTGTCAGGTTTATGCAGTGCAATTTTTTCAATACAATCCTTCAAATCTCCACAAACCACACATTCAACATCGGAAAAACTCTTCTTTAAAGCCTCAAAAACAGCTCTTCCAGTGGATAGAGAAACTTCCCTCTCCGGGGAGTCTCCACCGCAAACCACTAAAATCTTCATAAAACCCTAACCTCTCTTTCAAGCTCAACCCCAAACCTTTTTAGAACTTCCCCCTTTGCAAGCTCTATAAGGTACAGGACATCATCAACATCCACATTACCATTACCCACTATAAAATTTCCATGCTTTCTTGAAATCATTGCGCTGTTTCTGGCTCTACCCTTAAGCCCACACTCCTCTATCAGTTTTCCAGCGGTAAAATCGCCCGAAGGGTTTTTAAAAACACTACCAAATGTATTTATAAGATGTGCTTTCTTAACCCTCTTCTTTATGAATTCTGAAACCCTCTTCCTTAACAAAGCTCCATCCGCCCTTTTACACCTTAAACCCACCTCAACAACAATACCTTCTATATCACTCGTCCTATAGCCAAACACAACATCCCGTCTGACAACTATAGTACCTTTTTTAAAATCGTACACCTTAACAAATTCCACAAATTCTGAAACCTCATGCCCAAATGCCCCGGCGTTCATAGCAGTCAATCCACCAAGAGAGGCAGGCACGCCAGCAAGAAATTCGAGACAGCTTAGAGAGTGTTCAAACCCATACAAGATAAGAGTTTTAAGCGGAGTAGCACCTCCAACAAGGAGTAAGCCATTCTCTCTTTTTTTTATATAGTTAAACTTTTCGGATAGTTTATACAGCTTACTGCTCTTTTTAATAATAACATTACTACCGCTGCCAATCAGGATGGGTTTGCCTTCAATCTCTGCCAAATCCTCTATGTAGCTTAAAACAACACTACCCTTCTGCCTTATGGTGGTTAGCTCTTTAAGCGGCACTGTTTTTGTAATCATCAACTATCTGTCTGATAATATTTGAAACGCTACCTGCTCCAAGAGCCACAAGAACACCACTTTCCTCTATCTGATCAAGGTGTTTCTTTAGTAGCTCTATATTGTTTATGTAAACCGCATTACCAGAAACAGAGTTAATCTTCTCGGATAACACACCTGAATCTATCCCGTCTATAGGCGGTTCACTTGCGGGGTATATATCAAGTATGTAAACCCTCTTAACATCTTTGAAACATCGTGCAAAATCATCCATAAGATAAGCGGTTCTTGAAAATCTATGGGGTTGAAAAACGGCATACACATTCCGACTCAGTATCTTGGCAGTTGACAGTGTTGCCCTTATCTCATTGGGATGGTGAGCATAATCATCAAAAACTTTCAAATTTCTATACTCACCTATGTATGTAAATCTTCTATCAACACCTCTAAACTCTTCAAAAGTTCTTCTTATTACACCATCATCAATATTTAGAAGCTCAGCAACACCCAAAACGGCGAGGGAATTTGACACATTATGTATCCCAAGAACACCTAATTTCAGACCCTCAAGTTTTCGAGATGGCGTTTTCACACTAAAGATTGAATATTCTTGAGAGAGTTGTATATCGTAGGCATAGATATCGGTTTTCTTCGATTTGACACTGTATGTTAATGTTGTGTCCCTTTTGTTTTTAAGCTCATTCCACTGTCTGACAACAACATCGTCAGTATTGATTATCCTGAATTGAGAATTTGACATAAAATCGTAGAATGCCAGCTTCTCATTCTCAAAATTTCCGTAGAAACCTAAGTGATCGTTATCTATGTTTGTAACAATTCCAATATATGGACTCAAAAGCAAGAAACCGCCATCGCTCTCATCAGCCTCAACAATAAAATATTCACCCTCTCCAACCATAACATTGTTATTTATATTTCTAAACTTCCCTCCAATTATCGCTGTAGGGTCGAGCCCAGCATTTTTAAGCAGAGAAGCACACAGAGATGTGGTGGTTGTCTTTCCGTGAGAACCAGCAACTGCTATAGATTTAGAGCGATTAACTATATATGCGAGCAGCTGGCTTCTTTTTATAGCTGGGATGTTAAGCTTCTCAGCTTGCACAACCTCAATGTTGTCCCTTTTTACAGCACTTGATGAGACAACCAGATCAACCGTTTCATCAATGTTTTGAACAGAGTGACCCAAAAAAATCTTTATTCCTAACTTCTCGAGCCTCTCAACATAACTGTTTCTCTCAAGGTCTGAACCGCTTATTGCGTAACCTTTGGAGTGCAGGTATTGAGCCAAGGAGCTCATCCCCACTCCTCCGATACCAACAAAATGTATCTTCTTAACCCCATCCATTATTTCCTTTAGCATCTCAATAGATTCCCCCTATCGTCAATATTTAGGCAAATAAACCTTTCATCACAATTCATACTATTCTCCAAAACCAAAGCCTTCACGCCATCTGATGGCAAAATATCACGCTCACTTTCTGAGTTTATCATTGGAATAGGCAACATTCCCATAGAGCTCGCTATGAAGATAAACTTTTCTAAAGATTTCCTGTTAAGCTCAGATACTGGGAAAACAATAGCATCAACCTGATAGATACGGTTCAGAAATATCTGATACTCCTCTAAGATTATATCCTTTACCACAACTGCAAGATGTGGATTCATCTGCTTTGCATATCCAATATTATCAAGCCTGCTATCATAAGGTTCATGGGATATATCAATAAAAACCGTTTCACTTTCGATGTCCAAAACATCATCTATATCAACGATATTGATTACTTTCGAGCTCTGAAGGCGAGCTACCATATCGTGAGGTTCTACATAGAGAAGGTTCAAACCCATCTCAACAATATGAGGGGGCACTTCCAACTTTTTTCTTTTAATTAGCTCTTTTTTTCTTTGTATGTCCATACCTCCCCCATATTACAAAAAGCTCAAATCCACTAACAACAACCATAATCAAGCACAACCACTGACCCATTGTTAAGCCAAATATAAACCCTATCTGAGGGTCTGGCTGCCTTGTAAATTCGATAAAAAACCTAAAAAAGCCGTATAGAAACACAAAGAGCCAGAACAACATTCCCTTATATGGAAGTAGTTTGTCCCTCAGTCGCCATAAGATAAAAAAAAGTACCAACCCCTCAAAAAAAGCCTCATAGAGCTGGGAGGGATGCCTCGGCAGATAGCCACCGGCAGGAAACGCAACAGCCCAAGGAACAGTCGTAACCCTACCCCACAGTTCATCGTTAATAAAATTTGCTATTCTCCCAAAAAACAAACCAATGGGTACAATTACAACAGCTTCGTCAGCAAGATCGTAAAAACTTAAGTTATACTTTTTAGCAAGCAATAATCCAGCTATTATTGTCCCCAGCAAGCCCCCATGGAAGCTCATTCCCCCGTCCCAGATATACAAAGCCTCCAAAGGGTGATGGTAATAGTAAGAAAAGTTATAGATAAGCACATAGCCAATCCTTCCACCCAATATGACTCCAAAAACTGCGTAGAGCACAACATCATCTATAAGACCCTTTATATTGAACCGTTTGAGCCTCTTGTTTAAATAAAAATAACCCGCTACAAACCCAAGGGCATATGCCAACCCATACCAGCGGAGATGAATTCCTTTGTATGTAAATATGTTTGGATTAATATGAGGATATTTAATCATCTCTTTTGATAATTGGTGTATACCCAAGGTGAAGTTGGCGCTTAATCTCCTTTGCCTCCAGCTTAGCTGCAGAATAACCTTTTATGGGACCAACATATACACGCGTGTACTTTTCTCCTTTTACTGAAACCTCCTTGGTATAAGCTTTATGTCCGCACTTCCTAAGCTTGATAACAGTAAGAATGGCAAGTTTTCTATTTTTGTTTGAAGAAACCTGTAACACATAAACACCGAGATGACCTTTTTTCCTTCGTTTAACCCTGCGGACAACTCTTTTGGGTTTATTAAAAGCAGCAAGCTTGCCTTTTCTCACAGTTTTCTTGTTCGTAATAGATTTCACACTTTCTTTAATTTCAGCTGCCTTCTCTCCAAAGCCCTTTTTAACCTCCCTGTTAACCTTTGTTTTTGCTTCGGTTTCAGACTTCGGTGGTATAATTTTTGGACCTGCCTGCTCTGAGGCAGGTTTTGTACTTACCTCTGTCTCATTGTTAACTGTACTTATTACATTGCTACTTTTCTGAGTATTGCCCTCTATTTGCTCCCTCTCTTCCGATTCAGTGGTAGGTTTAGCATTGTTATTAGATGCTGCTGCAACACTGTTCGTCTCACTTTGCTTGTTTTCAACGCTCTCCAATTGCTTTTCAGAACTTGTCTTAACCTTGGGCTGCTCAACAGAGCTATTTTCCTCCTCATTCACAGGGGGTACCTGCGGTTGTTGAATCTCCGTGATGGCTCTTGGCGGAGGTGTTGGTGAAGGGGTTAAAAGTTTAAAAATAGCATACCCTATACCACTACCGATGATAAGGATTACAATTATACCCACAATCAGCTCAAGCGGAGTAAACTTTTTATTGTGCCCTTCCAGTATCTCCTTAATCTTGTCTTTATTCTCAGGCTCACTCATTCTCTCCTCCTACATCTTTTTTCTTGCTTCTACACCAATAAGGTCAAGTCCCAACCTCAAAGCTGTTGCAACACACCAGATTAAAAACAGGCGAGCTTTAAAGACTGACTCTTCAGAGCCAATAACTCTGTGTTTATTGTAAAATCTGTGAAACTTCTCAGCCACTCCCAAGAGTCCCTTAACCACAAAGTATGGCTCGATTTCCAAGTAAGCCTTCTCTATGAACTCTTTAAGCTGGATCAAAGATTTAATAAGGTCAATCTCTTCCTTTTCATTGAGATTATATATGCTATCCCCATCCAAGTCCAATCTATCCAACTGCTCAAAAATTGAGTTTATCCGTGCATGGGCGTATTGAACATAATAAACTGGATTATCACTGCTTTCTCTTTTTGCAAGCTCAAGGTCAAAATCAAGATGAGAGTCTACACTCCTTGAAACAAACATAAACCTTGCCGCATCAACGCCAACCTCATCTATTACATCCTTGAGTTTAACAAACTCACCCTTCCTTGTTGACATGGAGACCTTCTTCCCATCTCTTAAAAGATTAACTATCTGAACCAAAACTACCTTTAATTTATCTGGATTAACACCAAAAGCTTCAACAGCAGCCTTTACCCTCTTCACATATCCATGATGGTCTGAACCCCAAACATCAATAACCTCATCAAACCCTCTCTTCAAGAATTTATTTCTGTGGTAGGCTATATCACTTGCAAAGTATGTATAAACACCATTACTGCGCCTTAACACCCTATCCTTATCATCACCAAACAGGGTACTTTTAAACCAGAGAGCTCCATCCTTTTCATACAACAAACCTTTTTGCATCAAGAACTCAAGACTTTCTTCCATCTCACCACTTTCATATAGCCTTGTTTCGTTAAAAACCACATCAAACTTAACTCTGAAATTCTTAAGAACAGCCATAATTTCATTAAGTATAACTTCTGATGCCCTACTCTTGCAGAGCTCAATCGCTTCATCCTCACTCATCTTAAGAAGATTCTCACCGTATTCTACCATTATCTGTTTGGCTATCTCAATCAGGTATTCACCCATGTAACCATCCTCCGGGAGCTCATCATCAATACCAAGGAGCTGCTTATACCTAACATAAACAGAGCGACCCAACAACTCCATCTGTAGTCCTGCATCATTTATGTAGTACTCACGCTCGACCCTATGACCACAAAACTTTAACAATCTGGCAATAGAATCACCTATGGC
>WFQQ01000097.1 GCA_015486965.1 Desulfurellaceae bacterium | reverse complement strand
TCACCGGTTTTACACTCAACAACATACAGATTATTATCCTTTATAAAGACAACATCAAACTCATTTTTGACATCCCTTATCTTGGTATCCCTTTTTATCAAGACATTGAGCTTAACATCATCCACGCACATTTCTTTAATCTTCGAATAGACATACTCCTCAAACCAGCCACCGCTAAGAAAATCAACCCATCGCCGTTTTTTGAGGTTGTATTCCCCATCATCAATATTTATGCCCATCTCGCCCAACAGTGTCTTTATCTTCTCATACTCGTCTGTTTGCTTTATCTTTTTCAGATCCCTGCTATTCTCACGAAACCTTCTCAACAAACGGGTGATTTCAATCATCTTTCTATCGTCTTTCAAATAGAGCTTAAAAATGTATTTACTTAATTCTGGTTTAAGCGGTTCTGATGCCTCATACTCCACGCCCAAAGACCTAAAATATTCATCAACACCCATTCTGACCTTCAAAGGCACATCTAAAGCCTTTCCATCCTTACCAAGCGGTTTGATCCTCTTATAATTAACCGAGCCTATGGGCAAATAGACCATTTCCACCTTATCATCATCAAACCCATCAAAAAACCTGTATGTCGCCAAAGACATAATCTTATTACCGCCTGTGATATTCACAAAAACCTTATCAAACTCTCTATCCTTAAAATAATCCATTAGCTTTTCGTTAACATCGAACAACATCTTCTCATTAACCTTTATCTTATCATACCTCTTGCCTTCAAAAAAATCACCGCCAACGGCTTTTACAATCACATCGCTTTTGCCATTTTCTTCCATACTATCGGTTGTTATAAGCAAAATCCTATCAAACCCCTCACCAAAATCGCGCAAGTTTTTTAAATAAACCACATTGGGTATCGTCTGCTCACTAACCAAAACAACCGCCAGTTTCATTCCTGCCACCTTTCATATTTTCTAAAAACCGCATGGTCAAATCGAGAAAGCTTCAACAAGGCGTCTCCTTCTATCCCTTCAATAGACAATCTCCTGGTGGTTGCATAAACAGGCACCAAACCATTGTAAAAACAGAAATCCACAACAGTAAAAACCGCACCAAAATCACCCTGAACCAAAACCCAATCGCCACTCTTAGCGTTATTCTTTAGCCATTCAATAATAGGCTTCAAATAACCTTTTAGTTCTCCCAAATCAGGAGGCACATTACTCCAAAGTATTTGCAACCCGCTTGGCAGGTAAACAAAGCGGGTTATGCCGTTACTCTTTAACTCCTCAATCTGAGAATCTGTGAGTTTATGGGAAAAGAGAAGGAAAATTGATTCAGACATTTAATCATCCCGTTTTTTCATAAATGACTATTTTTTCCTTATCAATTTTATCTCTAAGATAACGACTAATAGAGTCTTTTGTTAGCAAATCTACTTTCACCCCCAATAAGTCGGATAACTTTTGTGATAGCTCAATCATTTTGAACAGATTTCTTCTTCCCTTCTCAAACTCAACAATAAGATCTAAATCACTATCTTCTGCGTTTGCATTTTTTGCCACTGAGCCAAAAATTGCCATAGTTTTTACACCATATCGCTTTAATATCTCTTCAACTTTTCTATTGTTTTTCAAATCTCCCATTTTAATCATAGGCTACAACCACCTAACAAAATTTCTACCCCTCTAAAACCTCGCCTTCTAACCACCCCATCGGATAGCCGCCTGCAAGCCAAATTGTGGATTGATGGGTAGAAACATTAACATCTCTACCAACCCTAATTGCTATCTCCCTACATCCCTTGATTGTCTTAGAAACAGCACCACCGTGCTTGCCAAGCTTTACATAAAATTTATTTTTTTCACTAAAATTCTTCAACCCAAACTCATCAAGTTTAACAAAATCGCCCTTAACAGCACCCGTTGGATCGACATTTTCTACAAACTTTTCTCCATACCCAAAATACTCAAGTTCCCAATTATAGACGTTCGCATATGTCATCATTAACTTTTGGGCAACCGTATCAGCATTTATATTCTTAAATACCGAAACACCGAACACATCTTTAATTTTACTCAAAACTCCCTCAAATTTATCGTAAATCAAAACCTCACCCTCAAACTCAACGCCACCCTCAACACACTCAAGCAAATCGGGTATCGCTTTAATCTCTCTAACCTTGCCCTGATTTTCTTTCTCCTTTGGTTTTCCAACAGAAAAAGCCCTATACACCTTTGCTGAATAATCGCCAACGGGATAAAAATCCGAAACCTTGACATACTTAAAGTAATCCTCAGCAGCGTTATAATTCCTTCTCCTTTCACCCCTTACAAAACTATTCAAAAACTCATAGTTAAACAGATTATCAAGATCCCTGCACTCTAAATTGTTCTTTTCTAAAGCCTTTTTAATATTTTCAACCGTCAAACTCTCAAAATTCTCCTTCTTTGCCAAAGCCCGAACAAATCTATCGATAAAGGCATTCCTTAACGCTCCTTTAAATGTCGAACCGGGTATATAAACCCTATCATCAGAAGAATTGCGTATAAATTTAGAGATGCCAGCCCTAAAAGCACTTCTTTCGTTAGATATGTATTTAAGAGCCAGATCGTCAACATCGTCGCAGTACCTATAACCGTTGGCATACCGCCTTATAAACTCAATTAATGCCCGATTTGTGCTTGTGGAATTGGATGCCAATCTTGTAAACTCATCCAACTTTCCAGCCTTTTCAACGCTCTCCAACAACTTTACCTCATCAATCACACAGAGCTTTTTCTTATCCTTATCTAAAACATACTCGATTGGGTAATACTCATCGCCCGTCCCTATATGAAAAGGCGTTATACTCCTAAGCCTAATTTTAAATCTTTTAAATTCAAGCATCTATTCCTCCACATCCACAAACAAGGGTAGCATGTAAGCAGAGTGATAGTGTCCGGGATAAACAGAAACATTGAACGCTTGCCCGTAAATTTCCTTTGTTTCTTTAAACTTAAAAACCGACCCGCTCCTAAACAGAATAACAGGATTCTTGAAAGGATTTGCAATGGCCAAGCTTCCGCCGTGCTTGCCAAATTTGGTGAATGTTTTCCCGTAAAGTATATCGCAGTCCTTGTCAGGAACGCCACTTGAAAGGCTTATAAAGGTCTTTGTGCTTTTTCTGGCTAAAACTTTAGGCTCATCTTCAGCATCTACAACCTTAAACCTGCCCTTCCCTGTCGACTTATCACGCCCAAAACCAAATTTGCCGATACTTTTAAAGACTTCTTTTATAGTGCCTTTATCAATCCTACTCTCATCGTACTTCACATAAATATCGACAGGATCATTGTAAAACGTCTCGGTTGCCGAATATAGACCTTCTTGAACCGTATTGGTAATTCTATTAACACTATTCCTTATAAAATGCGCCGTTTTGGTCTTGGGCTCGTGAATATAATCGTAAAGTGCAAAAAGCTCTAAATCACCCTTTAAATTTTCAAGAAAATCCACACTCACAAATCTTGCCTTTTTCAGCTTTTTTACATTCGAGTAATAATCAAAATCCTTACCAAACCTTTCTTTAAAATATTCTTTCATTTCTTTCAGGCTCTTTGGCTTCAAAAAAGGCATAGGCAGCGTATTTCTAATGAATCCATCGGAAAAAACAACAAAAGGATTGCTCTCGAAATCCTCAAGCGCCTCTTTAAGCTTATCCTCACCGAAAAT
>WFQQ01000096.1 GCA_015486965.1 Desulfurellaceae bacterium | reverse complement strand
CACCCCCAATAACCTTACCTAAGATAGTAATGTCTGGCTTTATACCGAATATGTGCTGTGCTCCACCGTATGTTATGCGAAAGCCTGTCATCACCTCATCGAAAATGAGCAGTGCACTGTATGTACTACACAACTTTCGCAAACCTTCAAGAAAGCCATCGATTGGTTTTACAACACCCATATTGCCCGCCACAGGCTCAACTATGACCGCAGCTATTGTATCTCCATACTTCTTGAAAGCTTCCTGTACGCCCTGAAGGTCGTTGTATGCAACAAGTATGGTGTGTTTTGCAAAATCCAATGGGACACCTTTACTTGACGGAACCCCAAATGTGCTTAAACCAGAGCCTGCACCTACAAGTAGACCATCTGAATGTCCGTGATAACAACCAGTAAATTTAATTATATTGTCCCTTCCCGTTATACCTCTCGCTAACCTGATTGCACTCATTGCAGCTTCTGTTCCTGAGCTCACAAATCTAACAGTCTCAATGCTCTCAAATGCCTCTACAACCCTTTTTGCAAGCTCCGTTTCCAAAATTGTAGGTGCACCAAAGCTCAATCCGTTCTCTATAACTTCTTTAACTTTCTTCAACACCTCATCGTTTGCATGCCCCACAATGGCAGGTCCCCAGCTGTTCACATAGTCTATAAACTCGTTACCATCTTCATCGTAGATCTTTGAGCCCTTTGCCTTTTTTATGAAAAGTGGATGTGTTCCTATATTTTTGAATGCCCTGACAGGGCTGTTTACGCCTCCAGCTATGTATCTTTTCGCCTCCTCAAATAACTGCTTGCTTCTCTCAAACATAAGCCCTCCTAAAGAAGTCTGCTCCAGATGGGTTCACCATCGCTCCCCAAATCGCCCACAGCCCTTTCTGGATGGGGCATTAGTCCGAAAACATTGCCGTTTTCGTTGCATATTCCAGCTATATTTTCTAAAGAGCCATTGGGATTGCAACTCCCCTCAATTTGACCGTTGCTGTTTGAATATCTGAGTACAACCATTTCTTTCTCCAGCATGTAATCGAGGTCTTCTTTGCTGCAGTAGTAATTTCCATCGGCATGTGCAATGGGTAACTTTAAAACAGCTCCCTCCAATCCCTTTGTGAAAGCAGATTTACTCTTTTCAACTTTGACATAGACATCTCTATGTATAAATCTTAAGTTGCTATTCTTCAAAAGTGTGCCTTTAAGCAGACCGCTTTCAGTCAAAATTTGAAATCCATTGCATATACCAATGACATATCCACCCTTTTTGGCAAATTCCCGTATGCTTTCCATTATTGGTGAAAACTTTGCAAGGACTCCAGCCCTCAAATAGTCTCCGTATGAAAATCCACCCGGAAGGACAACCACATCACATCCATTCAGGTCTTTGCTCTCATACCATAAAAACTCATTTTTTATACCAACTACATCGCAGGCAAATTTACAGTCTTTATCACAATTCGTACCGAGAAATTGAACAATACCAACCTTCACCTCTTGATAACCTCAAAATCTTCAATTATCTCATTTGAGAGAACCTTACTTGCGAGCCTTTCTATGAGTTCATCGTCTTCTCTGTCTAACTCTATTTCAAAGTATTTGCCGACTCTAATTTCTCCAATCTCCCTTTGGAGATACCTCTCTGCAACTTTTTTTATAGCTTTCCCCTGTGGGTCGAGTATCGTTTTTTTTGGCTTCACGATTACGATGTATTTCACCTGTCAAACCTTTGATATCTTCATTAATATCTTTTCGTATCCCTCTATTAAGTCCCCTAAGTCAAATCTAAATCTATCCTTATCCAGAACCTCACCAGTTTCCTTATCCCAGAGTCTTGAACCGTCGGGAGTGAACTCATCCCCTACCACCAAGTTGCCATCTTTATCAAATCCAAACTCAAGTTTAAAGTCCACAAGTATGATACCCGCTTTATCAAACTTCTCTCTCAGACATTCGTTCACCTTTAGTGCAAGCTCTCTGATTTTCTTTATCGTTTCCCTGTCTGCCCAACCAAAAACCTCAATATGGTCTTCGTTTATCATTGGGTCATCCAGTTCATCGCTTTTGTAATAAAACTCTATTATCGGCTTTGGCAGTTTTTCGCCTTTTTTGAGACCGAGTCTTCTGGCAAGTGAGCCTGCAACAACATTCCTAACCACAACCTCAACAGGAATCATCTTGAGTTTTTTAACAACAATCTCCCTACCAGATTGTTCATCAACAAAGTGAGTAGGAATTCCACACTCCTCTAACCATTTAAAAACTTTAACCGTAATGGCTTTGTTTAGAGCCCCTTTTTCATCTATAATTGCATGCTTTTTACCGTTAAAAGCTGTTGCGTCATCCTTAAAATACTCAATTAATAGATCGGGGTTGTTGGTCTCAAACATCTTTTTGGCTTTACCCTCATATAGGAGAGACTTCTCTTCAACCATTTGTGCCTCCACTTTAAACAAAAAAAGGGGCTTTTAGCCCCTTTGTGTTTTTTAAAGATTTGTCAGAACAATGAGTATTGCTATTATGTTTATTATCTTTATCATCGGGTTAATTGCTGGACCTGCTGTATCTTTCAGTGGATCACCCACCGTATCACCTGTAACGGCCGCTTTGTGAGCTTCACTGCCCTTTCCTCCAAAGTTGCCGTCTTCTATGAATTTTTTAGCGTTATCCCAGGCACCACCACCGCTTGTCATGGCAACAGCGAGGAAGAATCCTGTAATGATTGAGCCCATTGATAGGGCGCCCAATGTTATCTTCCCAAATAGTATATAAACGATTATTGGGCCTAAAACAGGAATCAACCCGGGAGCTATCATCTTCTTTAAAGCCTCCTTTGTGACTATGTCAACGCAGGCTGCGTAATCTGGTTTGGCTTTTCCCTCAAGAATACCCTTAATCGTTTTAAACTGCCTTCTAACCTCCTGAACCATCATTCCACCTGCTATACCGACAGCTTCCATGCTCATAGCTCCGAAATAGAAGGGCAAAAGCCCACCCAAGAGCAGACCGACAAGAACAAGCGGACTGCTTAGATCAAAGGAAGATGTACCCGCTCCAATTGAGCGTGTGTATTCGGCAAAGAGAACCAGTGCAGCCAGTGCTGCAGAGCCAATTGCAAAACCCTTGGTGACAGCTTTTGTTGTATTTCCAACAGCATCCAATGGGTCTGTCACAGCACGGACCGTTTCATCTAACTCAGCCATCTCAGCAATTCCGCCCGCATTGTCTGTGATGGGTCCGTATGAGTCTATTGAGATTATCATTCCTGTTAGAGAGAGCATTGCAGCTGCTGCTATTGCTATTCCGTATAATCCAGCCAATTTGTATGAGAAAAAGATTCCAAGTGCTATTATTATTGCGGGTAGTGCCGGGGCTTTGAGCATCACTGCTATACCCTGAATTATGTTTGTAGCATGGCCAGTAACTGATGCCTTTGAGATGGACTTGACAGGTGAAAACTCATACGATGTGTAGTACTCGGTTACAAACATTAGAAGACCCGTAATAGCCATACCAATAACAGAGGATAAAAATACTCCCATCGGTGTGACTTTACCCCACGAGTAGCTCAATCCATGGCTAAACATGGCATTTGCTGCAAAGTATATAATAATGAGAGCTATTATAGCCGTTGCAATCATTCCTTTATAGAAAGCACCCATGATGTTTTTGGACTTGCCGAGCTTCACAAAGAAGGTTCCAACAATAGCGGAAACTGAGGCTATGGCACCAATAAGGAGTGGAAACATGGTTGCTATGCCAATCACTCCAGGTTTATCAAACAATGTGTGCCCAAGAACCATGGCAGCAACTGTTGTGACTGTAAATGTTTCAAAAACATCGGCAGCCATTCCAGCGCAGTCACCCACATTATCACCGACATTATCCGCTATAACCGCAGGGTTTCTTGGGTCGTCTTCGGGAATTCCCGCCTCTACCTTTCCAACCAAATCCGCTCCAACATCGGCAGCTTTTGTATAAATTCCACCGCCCAGCCTTGCAAATACGCTGATTAAACTTGTTCCAAATGCAAGGCCTATCAATGCTTTGATTGTGTGTTCTACAGGTTGTTTGAAAACGTAAACAGAAACTGTATAGAAGCCTGCTATAGCCAAAAGACCAAAGCCGGTAACCAAAAATCCAGTAACGGAACCACCCCTGAAAGCGAGGTTTAAAGCCTTGTCGAGTCCCTGCTTTGCCATCTCTGCAGTTTTAACATTTGTTCTAACGGCTACAAACATTCCGATGAAGCCAGCAAGACCGGACAAGATGGCACCAGTTAGATATCCAATTGCTGTTAGAAAGCCAAAGTGCTCACTTTTTAAGCCTAACGCCCAAAGAATTGCAAAGATAACCACTGCCACTATGGCTATTGTTCTATACTCCCTCGAAAGAAAGGCTCGGGCTCCCTCTTGGATTGCCTTTGCGATCTCTCTCATCCTTTCATTGCCATCATCCTTTGAAAGGACATAGTAAGCCGCAAATAGAGCATATCCAATAGAGAGAAATGAAGCTAAGAATGTGAGATACAGCGCTGTTGTAGCGTTAATCATTGGAAAACCTCCTCCCATAACTAATTTATAATGCTTTTTAAGTTATCTATTAAGTCATCCAAATCAAAGCTCCAAAGAGAGCAGAGCCAATTTACCATCTCTCTGTCTTTTTCTGTAAATGTTTCCTTTTCGAAAAACTCTGTATTAACGATTATTGCGTTTGCAAGCAAAAGGGCAGATGTTTTCGATGGCTTGATGTTATTGATTTTAAACTCATCGGCTACAATAGTTGCCGTAGCTCCCCAAGGTTCAATCCTGTATCTTGTAGGAAATCCTGTTTGGATATCTCCTAACCTGTGGTGGTCAACAATTTCCAATATATTGCACTCGTATATGCCATCAGGTGCGTTAAGACTCGATGAATGATCCACCAAGATTATGTTTCTCTTGTCATACTTAATGATATCTGTCCTTGTTAAAATTCCTATTACTTTGTTGTTGCTATTAACAACCGCGATTGCTCTGTTGCTCGACCTATATACTTTCTCCTTAATGTCCACTATAAGGTCGGATGGATGGACTACCGTTGTGCTTTTTTCACATATCGTTTCAACGGGTATGCCCCACTCTATCAGACCAACAGTTGCAAAAGCATCGTAATCAGAGCTGATGACAGAAACTCCATTTTCTCTGGCAAGCTCAATCAGGTCTGAGTCCATCTTATATCCGTGTGATATGACTATACATCTAATTCCCATTTCTATAGCAGCTTTTTGAAAATCCCTTCTGTTTCCGACAACCATGATGATGCTTTCTGGCTCAATTCTCTCTATGACCTTCATAAGCCCGTTTTCATCCATAACACCCATGACCACCGTAGCAACAAACATTTTGTTTTCGTCCTGCGGTGGAACAAGGAGCTCACCATCCACGGCATTCCTTATAATTGATATGCTTGTTTTGATCTTTCTGAATATGTCAGGCATTACAGAGGAGATGCTTTTTCTTGCAATATCTGTCATTCCAAGGTAGCCAATGAAAGTTCCATTGTTTTCTACAACCGGAACTACAACCAGGTCATTTTTTAACATTATCTTAAACACTTCGGTTACAGATTCATCCTTCTTTACTGTTATAGCGTTTCTTGTCATTACATCTTCAACCCTGATGCTTAGGTCATCAATATATTTGGGCATGGCAATGTTATAGTATCCAAAGAGCTTTTGTGTAATTTTATCGGTGTTTCCACATATAGTTGCCACATAGTTAGACTCTCTGTCAACGGTGTTTTTAAGCTCTGCATAAGCCATACTTGAAGCAACGCTGTCCAAGTCGGGGTTTTTCCTACCTACAACATAAATGTCTTTTATTCCTCTCATTTTAACCCTCCAAAGTGAGCAACTTATACAACATTACAGCCAATTTTTCAATACAGTTAAAGATTTTTAACCCTATTACCAAAATGCTGAGAACACTGAAGAAGCCTATATTTTGCAACAGTATCTTAAACTAATTTTACAAACTTTTCCAGAGGTTTGGACTATTTTAGTTATGTTTCCAACTTTCTTGACAAAATTTTACACTTTACTAAAATCCCAATACGGCGAGCCAGCGTAGCTCAGGTGGTAGAGCAGCTGATTCGTAATCAGCAGGTCGTAGGTTCGAGTCCTATCGCTGGCTCCATTTTTGGTTTTGAGCTGTTCATATATTTTGAAAAATTCGAGGGGGTTCTATATCGATATTGGTTCTGCTCAGACATGGGAAGTCTATGTGGAATGCACTCAACCTTTTTACTGGGTGGGTTGATGTTCCACTTGCTTCTGAAGGTATAGAGGAAGCTATAAAAGCCGGGGAAAAATTGAAAGATTACTGTTTTGATGAGGTTTATACATCTCTTCTTATTAGAGCCATTGAGACAGCTATGATTGTCCTTGCCAGAAACGGATGCGGTAAAACCCCTGTTATTCAACACACAAGCGGCAGAATGAGAGAGTGGGCTAATTTTCCTGAGAGCATTCCTGTTCTGCCAGTTTATTTACATGAGGAACTTAATGAGAGGTATTACGGAAAACTGCAAGGTCTGAACAAACAGGAGATGGCTGAGAAGTACGGGGCAGATACGGTGCACAGGTGGAGAAGAAGCTATGACATTAAACCTCCCGGTGGCGAATCTTTAAAAGATAACTACGAAAGAACCATTCCTTTTTTTAAAAGCGTTATAGTTCCTAAACTTGAACAGGGGAAGGATATACT
>WFQQ01000095.1 GCA_015486965.1 Desulfurellaceae bacterium | reverse complement strand
CCCTCTATTCTGTCTTTAAATACAGTCAACAGATCATCATGTGTATAGCCACATATCTCTGCATAGTTCTTGTCAATTGTGATGTCTTCTAAGTTGTTCAAACCACTGAAGAGATTGAGTTTTGAGAACTTTGATACTCCAGTAATAAAGACAAACCTAATGTATCTGTCGCTATCCTTGATAACAGAGTAGAAGTTCTTTAGTATATCCCTTGCCCTTTTTGCCATATCTTTGTTTGTTATGTTGTCAAGTATGGGTTTATCGTATTCGTCTATGAGAATGACGACTCGTTGAGAGTGTTTGTTAAAAGCTTTCTCTATCAATTCTGCAAAACATTCATCATTTTGCGTTTTTTCACACTTTATCCTCAACTCTCTCTGATTTCTCTCAAGTATCCAGGCTATCTTTCTCTGAGTTTGTTCTATTGAGGTTGAGTAATCCCCACTACCGAATGATATCCTTATAACAGGATGGGGTTTGAAGTCATACTTGTCATAGATGTATAGACCTTTGAATAGCTCCTTGTGGCCTAAGAATATCTCTGCTAATGTATCAAGAAAGAGTGATTTGCCAAAGCGTCTGGGGCGGGATAAGAAGTAATAACCGCTACCTTGTATGAGTTTCAGTGCTATGTGGGTTTTATCTACATAGTAGCAGTTTTCCTCTATGATTTTGCTAAAGGTCTGAATGCCTATTGGGAGTTTTTTCATAGCAGTTAAATTTTAGCAACGATTAATTAAAAAATCAACTTACCAATTAATACATCTATGCTTACAAATAACTACTCTATCTGCGGCGTTGAGGCGAGGGTGAAAAAGTAACTATTTACTGAGTAGCTGTTCAAAAGGGATGCTATTTCGTTTATGGTTGAGCCTGTAGTGAAAACATCATCAACAATAATGACATTTTTAATACCGCTTTTTAGCTTATAAACTTTAAAAGCTCCCTTTAAATTTCTCTTCCTCTCTCTGTATGTTAAACCGACCTGAGACCTTGTTTTTTTAACCTTAATAATACAATCGAAACAGACGGGGATTCCTGTGATTTTGCTGAGCTTTTTGGCAATGAGTAAAGCCTGACTATAGCCTCTCTTTCTTAAAGCTTTAATATGCATTGGCACTGGAACAAAACAGTCGGCAAGCTCAAAAAAATCTATCTTTCTTATAGTTTCAGTGAAATAGCTCAAAATATCAACCACTCCAAAAACGCCGTAGAATTTGAGCAGCTCTATCATGTCAGAGACAAAGCCATCTTTATAGTTGAAAAGAGAAAATCCTTTGATAAACTGCCTTTTCTCTTTAAGACAGACAGAGCAAAAACCTCTTGAATTTATCGGGGTTGAACACCTCTCGCATCGCTCAAATCCAATATCAAGTTTTGAGAGGCATTTATCACAAATTAATGAGTAGCTCTTTGAGTTGCAAAAAATACATCTGGTTGGAAAAATTAAGGAAATTAGGTCATTTACCAGATTCAACTATTCTTTTACACGAAATACAGTATTTGGCGGTGGGCTTAGCTTTCATTCTTTCAATCTCTATGTCTTTGCCACACCTCTTACATTTGCCGTAAGTTCCCTGCTCTATCTCGTAAAGGGATTCCTCTATCTCTTTCAAATGCCTTCTGTCCTTTTCGATTAAATCGTAAATCACCTGGCGAGAATAAACTGCACTTGAAAAATCCCCCTCATCACCCTTCAATTGAAAGGAGTTCACCTTTTCAAGGTTTTTCTTTATTCTTGCAGTTATCTCTTTTTTCAGGCTTAGCAATCTATCTTTTAACTCTTCCATTGTGGCAGTATCCATATCGCTCCTCCACCAAAAGCTTCTCTGAATAATCTCTATTTTTTGGGTTTTGTCAAGTTTTTTTTAGCTTAATCCCTATTGATTTTAAAAGCCATTTTTAATACTATTCTGACATGAAAAAGCTTACTATTGCCTTGGTGCTTGCATTTGTTGGTCTTTCACTTTTTGGCTGTGGACACAAAACCAACATTATCCCGCCAAAAAGTGTTTTATTTGTAATCGATAAATAGAAAGGAAGTTTTAGTGTCAAAAACTATATTGGTATTAGGTAGTGGAGTAGCAGGGTTAACCTCAGCTATTCACTGCGCTATGAGGGGTTTTAATGTGATTGTCTTCTCAAAAAGGGATGTTGACTATTGCAATACAGACAAAGCCCAGGGTGGTATAGCAGTTGTTTTAAACGCTCAAGATAGCTACGAGAAACATATAGAGGACACCCTGAAAGCAGGAGCAGGACTGTGCAATAGAGAAGCTGTAGAAATTTTGGTGAGAGAGGGTTCAGAAAGGGTTAAAGAACTGATAAACTGGGGAGCAAAATTTGACAAGAATGAAAAAGGCTCATTGGATTTTACACGGGAAGCTGCACACTCAGTTAACAGGATTATCCATGCCTCGGGAGATGCCACAGGCCATGAAGTTGAACAAACCCTTTTAAAAAAAGCCAGGACATTCAAGAATATAGAGTTTAAACCGTTCACGGTGCTTACAAGAATTCTAACCAAGGGTAAAAGGTTTTTAGCAATAGAGGTGCTTGATATAAAAAGCGAGAGCTATCAATATTATATTGGCAATGCCTTAATTTTAGCATCGGGTGGCTATGCTGCCATTTATAGGAATACAACAAACCCTGAAACTACAACGGGAGATGGCATTGTTGCTGCGTTTATTGCTGGTGCCACATTAGAAGATATGGAGTTTGTCCAATTTCACCCTACGGCTTTAAAACGCTACAACGCTCCTCAGTTTTTGATAAGTGAGTCCATGAGAGGCGAAGGTGCTTATCTTGTAAATGACAGAAATGAGCGGTTTATGGAGAAATACCACAGGTTGGGTGATCTTGCACCTCGAGATGTTGTTGCAAGGTCTATTGTGTTTGAAATGAAGGAGAGAAACATAGATAAGGTTTACTTAGATGCAACACATCTGGGTGAAAAGTTTTTAAAATCCCGCTTTCCAACGATATACAATGAGTGCTTGAAATACGGGCTCGACATCTCAAAGGAAGCCATACCAGTATCACCAGCCGCACACTATACAATGGGTGGAGTCAAAACTGATATTAACTCAAAAACAAGCATAGAGGGGGTGTTTGCAGCAGGTGAGGTGGCATGCAACGGTGTTCACGGTGCGAACAGGCTTGCTTCCAACTCAATCTTAGAGGGCTTAGTCTACGGGAAAAGGGCAGCAGACAGTGCCTGCAATTTTGCGCATAACAGAGAACAGATGGATTTTGAAAAACCGAATATTACTCCAAAGCCCTGCAATAAGCAGTTTTTAAGAAAAAGGATATTGGATTTAAAGGAAACTATCTGGGAAAAGTTAGGTGTAATAAGAACAATAAAAGGAATGAAAGAGATTTTGAACTGTAGCTGGGCTCTATTTTTGAAAAACTATCAGCCCTACAACTGCGAAGAGGGTATAACTCTCAGGAACATGGCAGCCTTAGCAAGTATAATCGCATACTCGGCACTCCAGAGAAAGGGCAGCATAGGAGCTCACTACTGCATAGATACACCGCACTCCTACGAATCCAAAGAGCATATATCGGCTAAAATAGATGATATGGTGAATACGCTATGAATATCATAGAAACAATAGGGAATACACCGTTAGTGGAACTAAAGGAAAAGGGAGTATTTGCAAAGTTAGAGTTTTTTAACCCCACAGGCTCAATAAAAGACAGGACAGCGTGGGGAATGCTAAAAGACGCTTTTGATAGAGGTGTTATTAATGGTGCCAAAGGATTGGTTGAGCCGACAAGTGGCAATACAGGTATATCACTTGCCTTTTTGGGTGCATACTTTGGCATAAAAACCGTCATAGTTATGCCAGAAAACATGAGTAAGCAGAGAATAAAAATTATGGAAAGCTTCGGAGCAGAGGTTATCCTAACCGAAGCCACAGGCGGAATGAAAAAATCCATTGAAAAGGCAATGCAACTTGAGAATGAAGGATTTGTCATGCTTGATCAGTTCAACAACCCAGCAAACCCAAAGATACACGAAGAGACAACGGCAAAAGAGATTATAAAACAGCTACCCGACATAGATGTTTTTGTCTGTGGTATAGGGACAGGGGGAACCATAACGGGCGTGGCAAGAACATTAAAGAGGCGCAAAAAAAATATAAAGATTGTAGGTGTTGAGCCCAAATCAAGCCCGTTTTTAACGGAAGGAAAGAGTGGAATACACAAGATTCAGGGACTTGGGGCTGGTTTTAAGCCAAGCACTCTTGACCTGAACCTTATAGATGAAATTATCCCTGTCTCAGACCATGATGCTTTAGAATACAACAAAAAGCTAATAAAAGAGGAGGGAATATTTGCAGGCATTTCAAGTGGAGCATGCTACTTTGTTTCACTCCTCTTAAAAAAAGAAACCCCCAAGCTAAAAATCGCAACAATTTTTGCAGATTCGATGGATAGGTATGTTTGATGAGAAAGAGGTAGAAAATCAGATAAAATACACCTTTAAAAACAAAAGCCTGCTTAAAAGAGCCTTAACCCACAGGTCAAGCGTGAAGGAT
>WFQQ01000094.1 GCA_015486965.1 Desulfurellaceae bacterium | reverse complement strand
TCAGATGTGTATAAGAGACAGCATCTACACCGTATATCTTAGCACCGCTTTTTTTTATCTTTAGCTCCTTTGACATATTTAGAAGAGCCAAGCCATTTTCTTTAAGCAATAGGGTAGGAAGAAGCGTCACATTCAAAACAATAATCTCATCAGGTGCTTTGATAGAATACCTGTTAAGCACCCTTTTTTTATCAACCCTGACATAGGCATTCGACGGTGAACCTCTTCTTTCTGCCCCATAGGAAGGCATGAACTGAACCTCATAGACCTCTTTAAAGTATATATTGGCAAGCAACTCGCCAGCCATAACTACTCCTTGCCCCCCTCTACCATGCAATCCAATCTCCTTCATAAACCACTCCCATAGGTAAAAGTTGCGTAATTATAGCAAAAAGCATCGAATTGTAAAGTGCG
Source organism: Desulfurellaceae bacterium (assembly GCA_015486965.1). Classification (GTDB taxonomy): domain Bacteria; phylum Campylobacterota_A; class Desulfurellia; order Desulfurellales; family Hippeaceae; genus Hippea. Next base: position 10,985 of record WFQQ01000094.1, on the reverse strand, counting down.
GCATGGATGGTTATTTTAACTTCACCACCTTAATATGGGCTGACTTAAACTCTTTTTCCTCTACAATCTCAAGCCCTTCAAACATCTCAAGCTCTTTACCAAGCTTTTTGTAAGCAATTTTGTCTGTTAGCTTTAATGTTGTTTCAAAGAATTTATTCCCTCCAAGAAAGCAAACACAGTAAACAATACCGTCCCTTTTTTTTAATGATACAACCCTATTAATAGCCTGTTTTGTTGTATAATAGCAACTGACAAAGAAAACAATTTTATCAAACTCAACACCGTCAATCTCTTTAAAAGGCAGTTCAACATCCCATGAGAAATAGTCTTCCTCATTCATCATCTGGACAGCAAGGCTTTTAAAGTAATCCACCTCCCTGTAAGCAACCAGTATTTTTTCACCTCTTTTTGGATTCACATACTCAACCGATTTAATTATATAAGGTTCATATTGGAATCTACGTGCAAACTTTGACTTCTGTAGTTTAACTATCCACTCTGTTATGGAACCCATTATTTCTTTGTAGATGTGGAATTATCAACAATGACCTTTTTACCTTTAACAGGTTTAGTTATTTGTATGGAATAGCCCTCTCTACCAAGGTTATATCCAGCATAAGCGCCACCAGCTAAAGCACCTGCAACCAAGGCGGGTGTGCATGAGGATACACCTATTGACAGAACAACAGCTCCAAGCAACCAAACAAAGGTTCTTTTCACAACTCTCCCTCCAATGCCTCATAATATATGCTCTTTATATCCTCCTTATCAAATTCACAGGGAGAATTTTTTAAACCGTGCTCCATTGTAAAGAAAGTCCTCTCCACCATCTCATCTATCTCTTCTCTTGTAAAGCCAAAATCCTTAAGAGTGTAAGTCAAACCAAGCTGTCTCTTTAGTTTTAAAACAGCATCCACAGATTTCTCTGCTGCCTTATCAAGGCTCACTGTTGAAATATCTTCACCCATGAGGTATGCAATATCTGCAAATTTTTCCCTATTACACTTACAAGCTCTTTTAACAAAAGGCACCATCACCATTGAAAGTCCCAAACCATGGGGCAGGTTTGGTCTGTAGGCACTCAAGGAGTGTTCAAGGGCATGAGGTAGGCTTGCCCTACCAACATTCAAAGCCATTCCGCCAAACATAGCGGCAAGACTCATAGCTTCCATAGCCCTATCGCTCTTCTCTGAATAAGACTCATAAAGATATGTATGTATAAGTGATATCGCCTCTCTACAGTAAGCATCCGTTATGGGACACGACGACTTGGATGTATATGCCTCCAATGCATGTGAGAATGCATCAAACCCGGTGTTTGCTATAACACTCTTTGGCATTGTGAATGTAAGTTCAGGATCGATTAAAGAAACCTTAGGGTAGAGGGATTCAGAGCTCATAGCCATCTTTATCTTCTCTCTGTTGTTGTTGAACACTGCGTATCTTGTAACCTCACTCCCTGAGCCTGCCGTTGTAGGAGAACAGATGATAGGATAGGCACTCAGAACTGGTAGGGCTGGGTCTCTTATTAACTCCATCACCCCCTTCTTCTGTTTGGCACAGATAGAGGCAATTTTTGCAAGATCCATTGCACTTCCACCGCCAACTGCCAAAATCACATTGAGCTTGTTCTCAAGTATCATATCCATTGCTTCATGTATAAGCTCTATGTCTGGATTTTGCTCCGTTTTATCAAAAACAACAACACTTTCAATTTTTTTAACATTTTCAAGCTTTTTTAGGATCAGGTCTAACTTTCCACTCTCTTTAAGGTGTTTCTTTCCCACAACAAGCAACACCCTGCTCCCATTCCTTGCAACATATTGACCTACCTGCTTTATTGCTCCCCTCTCAAAAATTATCCTTAAAGGAGCATAGTATGTAAAACCATTCATAACTCCAGCCCCTTTCCGTTTTTTTCAATTTTATCAGTTTTGCAAACTCTTTACAAAACTATTTTTTGAAAATATTAGCCCTTTTTTGTATTATTTGAGGATGTCTAAAAGGTATCTAATTATTCAGACCGCATTTTTGGGAGATGCCATACTAACAGAACCTATGATAGAAACAATAAAGGCAAACGAAAGCAGTTCTTTTGTGGGCATTGTTGTTATTCCTCAGAATCTCGATGTGTTCAGTCTAAATCCCAAAGTGGATGTTATTATTCCTTACGATAAGCATGGTGCTGACAACGGCATTGTGGGTTTTAAAAAAATACTTTCAACTATCAAAGAGTATAGGTTTAGCTGTGTAATATCCCCCCATACGAGCTTCCGCTCAACACTACTTTCCTATTTGAGTGGCATTCCAAAAAGGATTGGCTTTAAAGAGGCAGATATAAGTTTTCTATACACAGACAGGGTAAAAAAGCCAGAAAACCTTCATCAGGTTGACAAAAACCTGAGACTATTAGAGCCCTTGGGGTTTAAAAACATTACAAGAGAGATAAGGCTATACTGGTCGGAAGAGAGTAAAAAGATGGTTGAGAGTGTTTTCGAAGCACACTCAGTAAACTCAAACGACAAAATCGTTGTTGTCAGTCCATCCTCTGTTTGGCCTACCAAGAGATGGCCTAAAGAGTATTTTAGAGAACTTGTAAAGATGCTTGCCGAACAGGGCTTAAAAGTCGTCCTTATAGGTACAGAGAGGGATAAGGAAATCTCCCAATTCGTGAAAAATGGGGATAAAAGGGTAATAGACCTAACGGGAAAAACGGGAATCAAAGACCTGTTTTACTTAATTGCGTGGGCTAAACTTTTAATCAGCAACGACTCCGCACCAGTCCATATTGCAAGTGCCTATAATACACCCACCATCGACATCTACGGTCCAACAGTTCCAGAGTTTGGATTTTATCCCTTGAGTGAGAAGCACAAAATTATCCAAGTTGAAGATTTGCCTTGCAGACCCTGCAGCAAGCACGGTAGCGTATCCTGCAAGAAGAAACACTTTAGATGTATGAGGGATATCAAACCTGAGCTGGTACTTGAAGCAGCCCTTGAACTGTTATGAACTTTCTTGTTATCAGATTCTCCTCACTGGGAGATATAGTTCAAACTACAGCTTTTCTTGATACTCTAAAAAAACAGTACCCTGACAGCAAAATACTCTATGCTACCAAAGAGGAGTTTGGAGAGCTTCTTCAAGGCCAACCATACATAGATAAGCTATTACTCCTCAAAAAAAATGAGAGTTTAATTGATTTTGCTAAAAGAATAGGAAGGGTAGAGTGTATCTTCGACCTGCACTGCACATTGAGAAGCATCATCTTGAGTTTGTTGGTAAAAACCAAATGCACTAAGAGAGTCAAGAAACACGGCATGTTCAGGAGAGCTTTAGTTTACCATAGTAAACTTCTGGAAAAGGTGTTTAAAAGAGATACGATTGACAATATAGAAGACCAGATTAAGCTAATAGATGAAAGATTTAACGGAGAGAAGATAAAACCCGTCATCTACCTAAAAAATATAAAAAGAAAAGAAAATGTCGTTGGCATGGCACCTGGTGCGCGATGGAAGACAAAGATGTGGCCAAAGGAGTATTATAAGACACTTGCAAACATGCTGACAGACAATGGATTTGAGGTTCATCTATTTGGCTCAAAAGATGAAATTGAGATAGCCAGTTTCATAAAAAACAGTAACAACATGATTCACTCATTTGTGGGCAAGCTCTCTTTAAAAGAGACAGCTCAAAAAATGGCAGAATGCTCATGCTTTGTTAGTAATGACTCCGGATTGATGCACCTTGCAGTAGCTCTTAATTTACCACTTGTTGCAATCTTTGGACCCACCGTTAGAGGCTTTGGTTTCTTCCCAAGGGGAAAGTCTTTGGTTCTTGAGAGCAATGTAAATTGCAGACCGTGCTCCCTCCACGGGACAAACAGGTGCAGAAGGAATGACCTTATCTGTCTGTACTCAATAGAGCCGAAAACTGTTTTTAAAAGTTTAATGGGTATTCTAAATGGTTAAGCTTGTTATAAAAAAGGGCAAAATACCGATTAAGTCTTGGACAGAAAAGATAGAAGAGGGAGCTTTAAGACAAGCAATTAATCTAAGCAACCTGCCATTTGCATTTAAGCATGTGGCTATAATGCCAGATGTCCACGAAGGCTTTGGTATGCCAATAGGTGCTATTTTGGCATTAAAAGATACTGTAATTCCCAACGCTGTGGGAGTAGATATTGGTTGTGGAATGCACGCAGTAAAGCTCAATCTCCAGGAGATTAAAAGAAACCATCTATCTGCGATTGTAAAATTGATTAGAGGTACAATACCACTCGGCTTTGAAAAACATAAAACAAAGCAGAGCAGTAATTACATGCCAAGAGCAAAATCTAAAATATCAAAAAGTCTTTTAATTCACAAACTATACGATGAAGCACAATATTCACTTGGGACGCTGGGTGGAGGTAACCACTTTATAGAAATTCAAAAGGGTAGCGATGGCTACATCTGGGTTATGATACACTCCGGAAGCAGAAACCTTGGCAAGCAAGTGGCTGACCACTACAATAAAATAGCAAAAAACTTGAACGAAAGGCAGAAATACCCCATTCCTCCGAGCTGGGAGTTATCCTACCTTAAAACAGATAAAAGCGAAGGGGAGATGTACCTTGAAGAGATGAACTTTTGTATCCAGTTTGCAAAATCCAACAGAACTCTAATGGCAGAAAGGATTGTCTCAATCATAGAAACGGTAATTGGAAAGAAGGACTTAGTGCTGAAGGAGTACGATGTAATACACAACTATGCCGCATTAGAGAAACACTTTGGTGAAAAGGTGTGGGTTCACAGGAAGGGTGCTACCCGCGCATTCTCTGGAGAAATTGGAATAATACCGGGCTCACAGGGTAGTAAGTCTTATATAGTGGAAGGCTTGGGGAACGAAGAGAGTTTTAAAAGCTCATCCCACGGTGCAGGGAGACTCTTAAGCAGACACAAAGCGAGAAAATCTCTATCGTTAAAAGAAGAAACAAAGAAACTCGAAGATATGGGCATAATACACTCATTGAGGTCTAAAAGGGACTTGGATGAGGCACCCAGCGCCTACAAAGATATCAACGAGGTTATACAGAATCAGCTTGATTTAATAAAACCGTTGATTGAATTAAAGCCCCTTGCAGTTGTAAAAGGTTAGAAATTTAGCAACTCCCCTATGAAACCAACAATGGGTAAGGGTTTAACTTTCCCCATAATGGCGTTTACAATGCCTATGATATTGATAATTAAAAGAACAACGCTAACGGTTTGACAAAAAATCACAGGTAGGTTTGCCTCAAAGCAGATAAAGATAAAAATTACATTAACTATCAGTAAAGCCATCCCCTGTTTTACATGAAAAACAGTGTAGGGGTTATTCCTTTGTACAATTGCCGGGATAATTAGAAGAAGTCCAAAGTAGGAGAGCCATGCAAGGGCTCTACCTTTTTTAATATACTCTTGAGGAATATCGCATTCTCTCATCTGCTTTTCTCTACACCCACCCTGTCGCAATATTTAAAGATAGGACAGATGGAGCAGTGAGGAGATATGGGCTTGCACAGGTTCTGGCCAAAAGGCACAAGCAGGTCGTTAAACTCTATCCAGTATTTTTCTGGCAACACCTTCATTAAGGCAAACTCAGTCTCCACAGGATTTTTGGTTTTCACAAGCCCCAACCTATTAGATATACGATGAACATGAATATCCACACAGATGGCTGGTTTTCCATATCCCTTAGATAAAACAAGGTTTGCGGTTTTTCTGCCAACATTGGGTAGTGTAAGAAGCTCATCCAGAGTATCTGGGACTCTTCCACTATACTTCTCTATGATTATCCTTGCTATTCTTTTCAAGTTTTTTGCCTTGGTTTTGTAAAAACCCACAGGGTATATTAGCTCAGCAATTTCCTCCTCATCCAGTTTATCAAGTTCATATATATTGGGAGCCCTCTCAAAGAGCCTAAAAGAGGCTGCTCTTGTTACATCGTCCTTTGTCCTTAAAGAAAGAACCGTGGAAACAAGAACTCTGTAAGGGTCATTGTCTTTTGCAACCTCAGTTACAACGGGCTCCCTAAATCTTTTATACGCTTTTCTTAAAAGCTTGATAACCTCTTCTATATCACTAACTTTCATAGTTTGGGATTTATCTTTATCTTTACCTCTTTCTTCAGTTTCGCAATAAGATTATCAACTATTTCGTTCTCTTTCTGGGCCAAAAGCTGCTGCCTTATGCTCTTCTTAAGCTTCTTAAACTCTTTTTCATCAAACCTCTTATCCTCAACCTCAAACACATAATAACTACCCTTAAAGCTACAGATGGATTTATACCCTTTCTTATTGGAAAATATCTGTTCCATGACCTTCTCTTTGTAAGAACATGGGAACCTATCCACCGGCGTAAACTTGGTTAAACCCTTCACAGACTCAACCTTAACTTTGAATTTTTTAGCTAACTTCTCAATGTTTCCACCCTTTTTTAACTCATCCAAAAACTGTTTAGCTTTTTTCTCGGCAAGTTGCGTGGACTTAAACTCTATATAATCCTTTTTAACCTGCTCTTTTACTTTGTCGAATTTGGGTATGTAAGAGGCTTTTTTATCCATCATTTTGTAAATTATATAACCACTGCTGGATAGATCCGGTCCCAAGAGTGCCCCTTTGGTTGTAAGAAGTGCATTCTGAACCATCTGCGAGGTGAAAGGTGGAAGGGGGTTTTTTAGACTCATATATTTACTCGTTTCAACCTTCAAGCCATACTTCTTTGCAGCCTGTTTTAAAGAAAGATGGTGGTCTCTTATATCCACAAATATCTTATCGGCCACAATAAACCACTTCTTCTTTGCCTCTTGGGTTTTCAGGTATTGTTTAATCTGTTTTTTGACCTTGTCATAGGGTCTTTCAAACGGTTTTTGAATATCTTCAACCAAAACTATGTGGTATCCAAATTTTGTTTTAAACGGTTTGGAAATCTCACCTTTTTTTAGATGTACTATGTGATCCCAGAACTTCTTGAGAACCATATCCTTTGTTACATATCCAATCTCCCCACCAACATTCTTGGTCATATTATCATCAGAGAATTTTTTGGCAGCCTCTTTAAAAGTTATCTTCTTAGCAATCAGCATCTTGTAAATCTTTTCTGCCTTTTCTTTCAATTGCTTATCTGTCATATTGTCCTTTTTCTCAAGTAAAATATGTGCAACGCGGATTCTCAAAGGAACATAAAAGTAATTTGGGTGGTTATCATAAAACCTCTTTGTTTGATTATCTGTAATTTTTACGCTCTTCTCAACATACTTTAGAGGAATTACCATATACTCAAATCTAACCTGCGTAGGAACACGATACTTCTCTTTATTTTTATTATAAAACTGCCTCAATACCTTTTCATCTACCTTCACATCCTTCTTGAAGTTCTCTGCACTGAAACGAACAAACTTTAAATCAACTTTAGTGTAATTCTTTATAAAAAAGTCTCTTACCTCTTTATCGCTAACCTTGACATTCTTAAACAACTTCTGTTTTAGTTTGTCAATGTATAGACTGATCTTTAAAGATTGCTCGTAATCCTTGGGGTTAATACCATTAGCTTTAAGAATTGCAAGGTATTTCTCTTTGGAAAACTTACCATTATAGTAAAAGGCTGGGTTGGATTCTATGGCTTTCAAAACATCTTCGTCAGTTACCTTTATACCCTCTTTCTTTGCCTCCTCAAGCAACAAAGCTCTGTTCACAAGCATATCTATTGTTTTCTGCTTAATATTAAGCTTCTTAATGTCTTCATCCGTGAAATTTCCACCTTTGAGTTGGGTAAGGAGCTGCACATAGAACTTATACACATTGTTATACGCTTTCTCATACTCAGGAAAACTTATTTTAATATTACCCACCTGAATCGCAGTGTTGCTGCCCATTGTAAAGGGACCCCTTACAAACAGGTAAGCACCACCAACTATAAAAGCTAAAGCTGCTATCCATAAAAAAATGGCAAATTTTCTTAGGTTTTTCCTCAAAAAATCAAGCATAGAAAACCTCCATCTACAAATTGTAGTGCTAATTATATAACTTAAATAAAAATATTCAAATAATCCTGCACAACCTCTTCATCGGCAATCCTATAACTGTCGTAATATCACCACGAACAACCCTCATAAAACTTGACGCCCTACCCTGTATAGCATACCCTGCTGCCCTCCCTTTGTACTCCTCGGTTTTAACATATTCCCAGATTTCTCTATCTGTAAGCTTTTTGACAAAAACCATAGCTTTCTCAACAAAACTAATGCATCTTTCCCCGTTTAACACCGTAACACCAGTGAGGCAGGCATGATAATTTCCCGATAACATTTTCAGAATCTCAAAGGCATCTCTCTCACTCTTAGGTTTTCCTATCACTCTGTTTTCGAAAAGTACAACAGTATCAGCTCCTATAGAGACAACACCATTTTTAAAAAACTCGCTCGCCTTGAGAAAGCTTACTCTGACCAGATAATTGTAAACATCTTCGCCCAACAATATTGTTTCATCCACATGGGAAACCTTGAATATTGCATTACGCTTACACTTTTTAAAAAGTTTCCTTCTCGCTTTAGATTGTGTTGCCAGAATTATCATGCAAACACCCTCTCGTTTAGCTCAATCACAAATTTCCTGTAATTCTCAACCTTATCCAAAATTCCCTTCTCTGAAAGTAAAAACTCCAACAGATTAATAGAACCTGAGTCCAACTTGGAACTTCTCCCTGCCAGTCTCAATGTATTCAGAAGTTTAAAAAAGAAGATGTAGGCTTCCTTTAATCTCTCCTTCTCCATGTTGTCTAAAATTTTAACTCTATCGATAAGGGCTATGGTTCCTTTTGAATATTCTATACAACCATTTTCAAAACAGATAGCCTGAACAAGAAAATCAATGTTGGTCAAGCACCCCCAAGAGCTTTTTATATCGAGCTCTCTACCCTTATTTTCGACAATCTTTTTAAGCATTTTGTAAATCTCATCTCTTTCTGGCGGTTTTTTAAATATAAAATCCCTGTACAACCTCTCAACTCTTTCCTTTCCAAAACCACAATACACAACCTTTGACCTCTGTGCTGCTTGTTTTTCCCACGGTGCAGCATCTTTCTGGAAGTACTGTCTCAGATAATCCAGATCAACCACCAAAGAACCTTTATCTCCATAGGGGCGCAACCTCAGATCAACATCGTATAGCTTTTTTAACTCTTTTATTATTCTGACAACACTTCCCTCAACCTCATACGGCGCCCTATCACAAACAAAAACAACATCCAGATCGCTTCCAAAAAACAACTCACCTGTTGCAAGTTTTCCATAACCAATTACGCCAACTCTTCTATCTCTATCAAACTCCCTACACACCGTTTCTATATATCGAACTGCAAAGTCTGTTGTATATCTAAGGTCTTCATGGTTGTAGTTGCCAGATAATAGTTTCAAAGCAACCTCAAACTCTATCCTCTCCTTCTCCTCTTTTGTTAAGCTTTCAAACTCCAATGCTTTAGGAGATACAAGTGAATCAAGCAGAGCTTCATTTTTCGAAAACCTCTCACCAAAACCAACAGATAGAAGCTTTACAAACAGCTCAAGGAGTTTCTTTGAACCTGCAATGGCCTCCACATAGTGAGGATTAACCTTACTCAAACCAACAACAACCTTTTCAAATAAATCCAATTTAATAGTTAACTTAAAAGAGAGATCAAACACGCTCTGGATAACATCCTTCTTCAATCCAGCAGCCGTAAGTTTTTTCACCGAATCCTCTATTCCCCTGGCAGCGCTGATCCCATTTTTAACTCCATACTCTTTTAAAAATCCCTCTATATCATCTATACTACTGAAAATCGGGATTCCCTGCTCTTCAATAAAAATCCCTCTAAATACACCATGTACAAACTCTGTTGATTTCCTGTATCTATCTAAAAACTCATCCAATTCCATTTTCAGACTCAACGCTAAAGCTTCAAGGCCATCTTTTTCACATGGTAGTTTCTGTGTCTGTTTCTCCTGTTTTAACTGCAATTTATGTTCAATCCTTCTAAAAAAGAGATAAATCTCTGCAAGTCTGTTGCCTTCCTTTAACACACCTTCCTTTTCCAAAAGCTTAAGTCCTCGAACTGTTGAAATGTGCCTGAACTCTCCACGCTTACCACCAATTATAATCTGAAAGTAATTCAATATAAACTCAATCTCTCTAATTCCACCCCTGCCCTTTTTAATATCCTGTATTTCGTAAGGGAGAAGGCAGTCAGAGCTGTCAAAATTCTTATGAATCTTAAACATCAGTGTTCTAATCTCTTTAATAAAATTCAAATCGATAGACTTGGGATAAACAAAAGGTTCAATCAACTTTAAAAACTTCTCTCCCAAAGCCTTATCACCACCTGAAACCCTTGCTTTAACCAAAGAGAGCCTCTCCCACGGCTGCCCAAAGGTGTAGTAATAATCTTCATACTCCTCTGGCATCATGGATAGGGGGTATGTAGAACCACCAGGCCTTAGTCTTGTATCAACTCTAAAAACAAATCCACCCTCTTTGTTTGTGGAAAGGATAGAGACAACCCTTGAAGCCAGCCTGTTGTAAAACTCAGACATTTCAGTGCGTTCATGAACGAACAAAAGATCGATGTCGCTTGAAAAGTTAAGTTCTCTATTGCCGAGCTTACCCAGTGCTATCACAGAAAACCCTCTTTTTTGAGGCTCTTTTTTTAACCTCAAATAAGCAAGCTCAATGGAGATATCTATAAGAGCGTCGGCAAGGTTGGAAAGCTCTAACATAATCTTCTCAAATGGACAAGCTCCAACAATCTCACGGACTGCAATTCTTAAATACTCCCTTTTTCTATAGTGTCTTAGCAAATACTCCTTTTTATCCATATTATTTGTCTGATCCAGAATTTCCCGAGCCTCTTTGTGGAAATCATCCCTGCTTTTTGTGTTTGATAGCGCTTCATTTCCTATTATGTAAAAAAAATACTCAGGATTGCTTA
>WFQQ01000093.1 GCA_015486965.1 Desulfurellaceae bacterium | reverse complement strand
ATTGTGTTTAATGCTTCAGTGTTTAATTGCCACAAGTTGAGAGCCAGGGAATTCTTCAGGGAACTTTCTATCTGTGCAAGTTCCTTTTTTAAACTGTTTATTGAATGGTGATAATAGTAGAAAATAAAAGTAGTGAATATAACTGCGGCTATAACTACGCTTAAAGTTACAGTATAAAGAGCAAACCTCTTTGCCAGTAACGAACTTAAAATCAGAGAAATCTTACTGGTTTGTTTCTGTTCTTCCATTTATAGTCGGTCTTTCTATGGAATTGGCACAATGCCTGCATATTTCTGCCTTATTCGTTTGAAAGTGCCATCCTTTTTCATCTCTTCTAAAACTCTATTTATATCATTTACCATTTTGGCAAAAGGTGAACTCTTTCTAATTAAAAGTCTGAACTTCAGTTTAGCAAACGACGGCATAATTGCAACAATGTTTTTATAACACTCAGACAACGGACCACCTTGTGCTCTTTTTTCTGTTAGTAGCCTGAAAGCATTTAAATTGAACATAATGAAAATGTCTGCTCTTCCCCTTGCGATCATATTGAATGCACTATCTGTGTTTGGAACCCATATAACATTCTTAATTCCGTGAGCTTTATACTGCTCTTTTGTCCACCCAGAACCTTGAATGTCAACAAGAGTAAATCCTTTTAAATCATCGAATGAGTTTATTTTTAATATCTTACAAGCTTTGGGGTTGTCACGACGGAAAAAAAGTGTTTCTTCTACTTCCCAGATGGGCTCTGTTGCAACGGTAAACTTTCTTCTCTCTTTTGTGTAAACTGTAACCATACCGTCGGCTTTACCCTCCTTAACTAACATTTGAGCCCTCTTCCATGGATATACTTCCTTTTTCAGAGGAATATTGAGCCGTTTAAATACCTCAGTTAATATGTCGTTGAAGATGCCGGCAGGCTTGCCGTTTTTTCCTCGATAAATAGCAGGCCAATAAGCTTCATCATCCGCCCAGATAAAAGGTCTGCTTTGTGCGGTATTTATCAGTGTTAGAGCAACAATTAGGGTTAAAATGAAGGTTGAAAATACTCTTTTCATTTTATCCACCTCCACGCTTTGAGTTTAAAACAATTTAACTAATTATAAAAGCATACTTTCTCGGCTATTAATTTCAACTGGATGTATCTCCGTTATTCCTGCTTAAAAGTTCCTTTGCTATTTTTTCGAAACGCTCAGGAATCATTATCTCGACTTTCCCTAATCCATTTAAAGTTAGACCAAATGTTACCCCCACACTTTCATACTTCAACAGAACAGGTATTCCATAGCTTTCAAGTTTGCTTTTGATAATATTTGCTAAATTTATCCCATAAACGGTCTCAACAGTAACAAGAGCCACAATTTGTATAATAACACACTTCAATTATATGTAAAGTATTACATCTTTTTCTGCTCCGGAACAGGAGATTATGAATATCAACTTGTAGCTTAAGTCTCTTTCGACCTTTTAATTACTCAATGCATTTGATATAAAGGAAATGAGACTTGAAAAGTTTGCAAAAAAGCATAGTTTGGAGATTTTAGTGCTCGGCAAATGTTGCGGTGGAAGCTTCTTAGAAAAAAATACCAGAGCTTGAGGAAGATTAGAATGAATAGACTTGTTGTTGAGATACCAGACGCCTTAGAGGCAAAGCTAAAAGAGATTGCAAATAGCACAAACTCAACTGTTGAGGATGTTGTTAAGGACATCCTTGAGAATTACACCGAGGAAACATACGAGGATTACCTTCTTGGTAAGATTGCCAAAGAGAGGCTGAAGGACTTAGACAAGGCGGTTGAGGTTAGCCTGGATGAGCTATAATAAATTATCAGGAGGCTTAAAATGACCAATATAACAGAAAACATTGAGTTCACAGACAACGGCAAAAAGGTCATAATTCCAAGAGAGCTTTGGGATGAGATTGTTGAGGCTTTAGAGGATTATGGTTTATTGAAAGCAATGGAAGAGGCGGAAAGTTCACCTTTGCTTACCAAAGAGGAAGCGCTTAGGTATTTGGAAGAACCAGATAAATGAAAGTCTTGTATAGAGAAGCTTTCCTAAAGGACTTAAAAAAGTTAAAAGGCACTCATTATTACGACAAAATTAAAAAACTTGTTTTTCAAACTTTGCCCGAGGTCAACTCTCTATC
>WFQQ01000092.1 GCA_015486965.1 Desulfurellaceae bacterium | reverse complement strand
GGATATATTGCTGGTAGTGTTCCAAATAGAAATAGGCTTTTTGCAGAAGTTTCATGGAAACATTTTCATGGAGATTTTCCTCCTCATCATTTCCTAAGATTTTCCGATGTTGCCTTAAAAAATGCTCTTGAGTTGGCTGGTTTTGATGAGGTGAGCATCTATAAGCTAGACTTTTCTATCCTTGATACGCCTCCTTATATAGAGAAGAAATTTTTTGGGAACATAGATAGATTTAAATATAAATTGAAAGCAAAAGCTGTCAAAGATAATCGTTTAGCTTCCAGTTTGCTTGTTGAGGACATAGGTAAAGCATCGGGAGATAAAATGATGAGTTTGTTATTACATATACTTAAAAAGTTTAGAAACACCATTTTGTTACTATTTGCTTTGCCTTATATAACAAAGTTGAAGGGAAGAGGTACTAATATTTACTTTCAGGCTAGGAAGACACAACCATGAAGCATCTATTCACCATATTAACCCCTACTTACAATAGGGCGCATCTTTTACATAGGCCGTATAAAAGTTTGCTGAAGCAAACCTTTAAGGACTTTGAATGGCTGATTGTTGATGATGGTTCTACTGATGATACTGAATCTGTTGTGCGGCAGTGGATGCAAAGTCCTGAAACATGGTTTCCAATTCGGTATATAAAGCAAAAGCATGGGCATAAAAAGGTAGCGGTAAATCGTGGTGTAAAGGAGGCTAAAGGGGAGTTGATTCTTGTTTTAGATTCTGACGATGAACTTCTTCCTAACGCCTTGGAACGCTTAAGTTTTCACTGGTTTAATATTCCGGAACAAGAAAGAAATAAATTCGGGGGGGTAGTAGGATTGTGCGTTGATGATGAGGGCAACTTAGTGGGACAGCCTTTACTCAGTTTTTACATTGATGCTTCTCCTCAAGAGTTGGTGTATAAATACAAAATCCGACAGGAAATGGTAGGCTTTGTTAGAACAGATATCTTGAAAAAATTTCCGTTTCCTGAAGATATTACTGGTTTGGTTCCTGAAAGCGTAGTTTGGGGTGCTATTGGTGAGCATTATAAATTTCGTTTTGTTAATGAAGTGTTTAGGGTTTATCATTCAGAAAATGACCAAATAACTCGCACAAGCAAACCTGGAAAAGATTGTGAAGGACACTTATATTATAGATATTTGGCCTTATCTCGAGACATAAAGTGGTTCAGATATCATCCGCTAATTTTTCTCGTGAGGGCTGCTCAGCTGGTGCGTTTTTGGCTACACTGTTCTCCTGAAAGGCGAAGATGGTTCTGGCCAGAGTCCTTATTTGGAAAGTTTTTGGTGGTAATAATGTTTCCTGCAGGGGTGTTATGGTGGATGAGGGATAAATGGGTGTATAGAGGATAAAATAAATGTGTGGTATAGCCGGCTTTTTAAATTGCCAAAATTCATCGGAAGTATGTGAGCAAATCGCCTGGCAGATGGCGCGGCGGCTTGTCCATCGTGGTCCTGATGCTCAAGAGGTTTGGGTTGATAAAACCATAGGTTTAGGGCTTGCCCATGCTCGCCTTGCAATCATTGATCTTTCTCCGGCTGGAGCACAGCCCATGCACTCTTCCACCGGTCGTTATGTCATTGTTTTCAATGGCGAGATTTACAACTTTCAGGAGATCCGCAGCATCCTGGAATCTCAGGGGCTTGCCCCTGCCTGGAGGGGGCGTTCGGATACCGAGGTGCTTTTGGCTGCAGTAGAGGCTTGGGGCGTTGAGGAAACGCTTAAAAAAGTAGTGGGCATGTTTGCTTTTGCCCTGTGGGATAAAAAAGAACGCACACTTTATTTGGCAAGAGACAGAATGGGAGAAAAACCCCTCTATTACGGCTGGCAGGGAAAAACTTTTCTCTTTGCTTCTGAGTTAAAAGCTCTTGTAGTTCACCCGGAGTTTGATGCTCCCATTTTTCGGGATGCCTTGGCGCTGTATCTTCGCTTTAGCTATGTGCCTGCTCCTCTTACTATTTACGAAGGTATCTTCAAGCTTCCACCAGGTCATTATCTGAAGCTATCTGCAGATGCTATGTGTGAGGAGGTGTGTCCTTATTGGAATTTGGAAGAAGTTGTAATGAGTGAAAAAGAAAATCCTTTTTGTGGAACACCTGATGAAGCCTGCAATGAACTTGAGCAGCTCATAACCCAGTCCGTTCGTGGTCAAATGATAGCAGATGTTCCTTTGGGTGCTTTTCTCTCCGGAGGAATAGATTCATCCGTTGTTGTAGCTCTTATGCAGAAGGTGAGCACCCAGCCCGTTCGGACTTTTTCCATTGGTTTTTATGAGCAGGAATATAATGAGGCTCCCTATGCTAAGAAAATTGCAGAGCATTTAGGAACGCAGCATACGGAGCTTTATGTAACGCCGAAGGAAGCTTTAGAAGTTATACCTGAAATACCAAAAATTTACGATGAACCTTTTGCTGATTCTTCTCAAATCCCAACATTTCTTTTGAGTAAGCTTACACGCAAGTATGTAACGGTAAGCCTTTCGGGAGATGGAGGAGATGAGCTTTTTGGTGGATATACCCGCTACTTTCTTGGGATGCGTGTTTATAGAACTTTAAAACGTATTCCCATGGTATTGCGCAAGCTATCAAGAGAAGTGATATACGCTATCTCACCTGAGACATGGGACAAAATTTTTTCTCCTTTCAATAGAGTTGCTTTTGTGCGCGAGATTACGAAAAACCGTGCTGGAGATAGGCTTTATAAGCTAGCGGAGCTCTTTGAACAGGAAAATTTTACTAATCTATATCGTCATCTAATTTCCCACTGGAAAAAACCAGAAACCATTGTCAAAGGATCAAAAGATCTAACTGGACTTTGGCCGCAACCCCCTGCAAGTCTTTCGGATATGGAACAGATGATGTATGTGGATCAACTCACTTATTTGCCAGATGACATACTCGTTAAGGTGGACAGAGCAGCCATGGCTGTAAGTCTTGAATCGCGCATTCCCCTTCTGGATCACCGTGTTGTAGAATTTGCATGGAGGCTTCCGGCAGACTGGAAAATGCGAAATGGAAAAGGTAAGTGGATATTGCGTCAGGTGCTGTATAAACACGTGCCGAAGGAATTGGTAGAAAGGCCAAAACACGGCTTTGGAGTGCCCATTGAAAAGTGGCTTCGCGAACCATTACGGGATTGGGCAGAATCGCTGTTGGATGAAACACGCCTTAAAAGGGAAGGCTTTTTTGAACCGGAGCTTATTAGGCAAATGTGGAAAGAGCATTTGGAAGGTAGTAGAGCGTGGCATTATTACCTGTGGGATGTTTTAATGTTCCAGGCGTGGCTTGAATATTGGAGGGGAAGGGATTAATGGTGAAAGAACGAGTGGCTTTGTTTTTGCCCTCTTTACGCGGTGGGGGAGCAGAGCGGGTGGCGGTTAAGCTGGTAAAGGGACTGCTTGAAGAAGGTTTAAATGTGGATCTGGTGCTGGCAAAAGCAGAGGGACCTTATCTTGCTGAGCTTCCTAAGCATGATGGATTTCGTCTTTTTGATCTTAAATCTTCCCGTGTGCTTTATGCCCTACCCAAACTTTCCATGTATCTAAGGCGTGAACGACCTTTAGCTCTGCTTTCTTTCATGAACCATGCAAATATAATAGCTATATGGGCAAAGGTGTTAAGTAAATATAAGGGTAAGTTGGTAGTTAGTGAGCGCACTACTTTATCAGTCAGTTGTAATTTATCGAAGGGGATAAAGGTTAAGTTCATTCCTTATCTCATAAAGAAGTATTATCCATTGGCTGACACAGTAGTGTGCATTTCGGAAGGAGTAGCAAGAGATTTAGAGAGCTTAGGAATACCGAAAGAGAAACTTGCTGTGATCTACAATCCCATTATCTCCCAAGAATTTTTTGATAAGGCAGAGGAAACTTTAGATCATCCGTGGTTTTCAGGTAAAGCGCCTCTTATTTTAGGAATGGGTAGGCTTGCGGTAGAAAAAGACTTTCCTACCTTAATTAGAGCATTTTACTTAGTCCGCCAAAGAAAAGAGGCTCGGCTTGTAATTTTGGGAGAGGGAGAAGAAAGAGAAAGATTGGAGCAGCTTGCTAAAGAATTGGGTATTGCTCAAGATGTGGATTTCCCCGGTTTTGACCCAAACCCTTATCGCTGGATGAAAAGAGCATCAGTATTTGTTCTTTCTTCCCGTTGGGAAGGGCTTGGCAATGTGCTTATTGAAGCTCTGGCTTTAGGAACACCTGTTGTTTCTACAGACTGTCCCAGCGGTCCAAGAGAGATTTTGGAAGACGGTAAGTGGGGACGGTTGGTCCCTGTGGGAGATCCAGAATCCATGGCAAAAGCGATACTTGAAGCCCTTGAAGAGGGTCGCAAGCCTATGACGAGAGAGTTGCAAGCTCATTTACGTAAGTTCTCGTTAAAAGAAGCAGTGAATCAATATAAAGAGGTACTCTTGGATAAAATTTAAAATAAAACGAAGATAAATGTTCAAACAAAGCTTTGTGCAACATTTTTTAGTTATAGGAGTTTCTATGATTATTGATAGCAAATATCTAAATTTGAAGAAAAATATAAAACTATTATTTATCATCACCGACCTTGACTATGGGGGAGCAGAAACGCAACTCTTACGCTTGGCTGTTAGGTTGAAATCTCGAGGTTGGAACATAAAAGTAGTTTCTCTGATGCCACCAAAGGCATATGTTCAAGATTTTGAATTAGCAAGTATTCCGGTTTGTTCCCTTGGTATA
The DNA here is from genome assembly GCA_015486965.1 of Desulfurellaceae bacterium. Classification (GTDB taxonomy): domain Bacteria; phylum Campylobacterota_A; class Desulfurellia; order Desulfurellales; family Hippeaceae; genus Hippea. The sequence continues at coordinate 1,626 of WFQQ01000092.1, read as the reverse complement.
AAACGCAAATTACCAGATCCAAGACCAATTTTTAAGCTAATTAAGATAATACATAAATGGCAACCACATATTATTCATGGTTTTATGGTTCATGCTAATTTCTTTGCAAGAATAACACGTTTTTTTTATAAAGCACCCGTGTTAGTTTGTAGTGTGCATAGCATAAAAGAAGGAGGAAAAATTAGAGAACTTCTTTATAGGCTCACTGATCCTCTTTGTGATATGACAACTCAGGTTAGTAAAGCAGGCCTCGAGAGATATATAAGTATAGGAGCAACGCCAATACACAAGATATGTTATATTCCAAATGGCATAGATACAGAGAGATTTAAATTTAAATTAGAAATCCGTCTATATAAAAGAAAAGAATTAAATTTAAACAATAAGTTTGTTTGGTTAGCTGTAGGCAGATTTTATCCAGCTAAAGATTACCCTAACTTACTCACGGCTTTTTCAAAAGTAATAGCTAAGCATCAAGAAACATTGCTTTTGATAGCCGGAGACGGACCTTTACATAATGATTTACGGAATCTTGCTAAAAGATTGAAAATCACAAAATATGTTATATTTCTTGGCGTCCGTAAAGATATTCCCGTATTAATGAACGCAGCTGATGCTTATGTAATGTCTTCAGCTTGGGAAGGAATGCCTAATGTACTCTTGGAAGCAAGCTCGACGGGTCTTCCTGTTGTAGCTACAGATGTCGGAGGTAATGGAGAAATAGTTATAAATAATAAGACAGGTTATCTCGTTCCACCCAAAGACCCAAAAGCTTTAGCAAGGGCTATGTTGCGCTTGATGGAGTTATCTGAAAATGAAAGAAAAAAAATGGGTCAGGCTGGTAGAGAACATATTTTGGCTAATTTTAGCTTTGATAAAGTAATAGATATGTGGGAATCTCTTTACTATAAGCTTTTAAATCAAAAAAATGTTGTATTATAGTTTAAAAAGCAGCAAATGAAAATAGCTTTTTTATCGCATCTGGACTTGAATCTGTATCTTTTCAGACTTCCCATTATGAAGGAGTTGGTTAAAAATGGGCATAAAGTCTATGCAATAGCGCCAAAAGGGGAGTTTTTGGGAAGGTTTTTAGAGTATGGTATCATGCCTGTAAGTTATGAAATAGAAAGGGAGAGTCTGAATCCTTTAAAGGAGTTAAGAACCATTGAAAACATTAAAAAGATAATCAGCGACATTTCACCTGATATATTACACACATTTATGCACAAACCAAACATATATGGAAACCTTTCTGGTGCTAAAAACATTATCAATACCGTTACGGGGCTTGGCAGTTTCTTTATTCACAATGACATCAAATCCATTAGTGTAAGAAGAATAATAGAGACGCTATATAAACACACCTCCAAAAAGGCAAAAAGGGTTGTTTTTCAGAACAGGGATGATTTGAATTTCTTCATTAGCAAGGGCATAATACCAGAAGAAAAAGCTGTTTTGATAAAAGGGAGTGGAATAGACACAGAAGTTTTTAAACCCATGCCAAAAAATAAAAAACTTAAAAATGAATTAGGCTTAAAGGACAAATTAGTTGTTCTAATGGTAGCAAGGGTTATTAAAGATAAAGGCGTTGAGGAATTTATTAAAGCTGCTGAGTTATTAAAGGAT
>WFQQ01000091.1 GCA_015486965.1 Desulfurellaceae bacterium | reverse complement strand
GGATGCTACAAGGTATGAGTGGAAACTTGCCAAAGAGTTGACAAAGAAGCAGAGAGCCTTAGTCCTGAAAGACCCCAAGGTGAAGGATGTTATTCTGACTCCTGCTCAGAGGGAAATCTGGAAGAAGACACTTGTTAAGATTTATCCACAGTTCTACAAGAGTATTGGCAAAGACTTGATCGACGAGGCTATTAAAGAGGGTCAGGGGTTGTAAAAAATATTAAAACCTTCAAAAAACTAAATTTATTGGGGAGGGGATTTATCCTCTCCCCATTTTACTATGGGGAAGATTATGGATGCCATCAAAAAGTTTGATGAGTGGTTGGGAAGGGTAGATAAGTTTTTGATGATAGTGCTTGCAGTTGCAGCTACTCTTACTGCTTTTGTGAATGTTGTAGCGAGATATGTGTTTAAGAGCAGTCTTGTCTGGGCGAGCGAGCTTACAACATACCTGTTTATATGGATGACATTTTTCGGTGCAAGCTATGGATTTGAAGTGGGCATGCACATGTCTTTTGATGCGATAGTAAAAGCTTTACCTGCTAAGCTCTGTAAAGCTGTAACAATTCTTTCAACATTGATTGTTCTCTTTTTCCTTATCATGCTAACAATATGGGGTGTAAATCTTGTTAGGTTTGACTACATGACAGGTCAGGTTTCGATAAACTTAAGAATCCCCTTCTGGATAATTTATCTTGCCGTTCCAATAACGATGGCTACCGCCTCATGGAGGGTGTTTGTTAAGCTGATAGAGGTAATAATGACACCGGGCGAGAAACTCAAAATGAGGCCTTCGTCTGAACTTGAGGGAGCTCAGGAAGGGGGTACGGCAGAATGATAACACTTGTTGTTGCAGGTTTGTTATTTTTTATGATAGCCATCGATGTACCTATAGCTGTTGCATTGGGTATGACCGCCGTAGTTTCAATATACTATTTTGCTGGTTTACCCGTAATGGCTATAGCTCAAAAGCTGTTTACGGCTTTGGATAAATTTGCACTGATGGCGATTCCATTCTTCGTGTTGGCGGGAGCCTTCCTATCAGAAGGTGGAACGGCAAAAAGGATAATAAAGTTTGCCCATACAATGGTGGGTCATCTACCCGGCGGTCTCACGATGACCTCGATTCTTGCCTGCGCAATATTTGCTGCTGTTAGTGGATCAGGGCCTGCTACAGTTGCAGCCATTGGTTCCATAATGATACCTGCTATCAGGGAGGCGGGTTATAACGATACATTTGCAATAGGCTCCATAACTACGGCAGGCTCTTTGGGTATCTTGATACCACCATCGATTGTTTTGATAGTTTACGGTGTTACGGTTGACCAGTCCATTGGAGATCTGTTTTTAGCAGGTGTTGTTCCAGGTATAGTGATTACTGGTATGTTGATGACCTTGACCTATGTTATGGCAAGAAAGGCTGGCTTTAAAAAGCAGAAGCCTGCACCAGCAAAAGAGAAATTGAAGGCTTTGGCTGATAGCTTCTGGGCTTTGATGCTCATTGTAATCATTATTGGTGGTATATACTCTGGTATGTTTACGCCTACAGAGGCAGCAGCTGTCTCGGCAGTGTATGCTTTCATTGTTGCAAAGTTTATCTATAGAGACCTGGAGTGGAAAAGGGTCCCTGAGGTAATATTGAAGGCGTCGGCAACAAGCGCAATGATCTTGTTCATCATCGCAAACGCCATGCTATTTGCCTATTTTCTTACGATTGAGCAGATTCCCCAGTATCTGTCAAATTTGATTATCAATGCACATGTAAGCAAAATTCTCTTCCTTGCGGGTGTCAATATCCTTCTGATTATTTTTGGCGCCTTTATGGAGCCGTCGAGTATTGTTATGGTGACTGCACCACTTTTCTTCCCTGTAGCAGTTCATCTGGGTGTAAACCCAATCCAGTTGGGTATTATATACACGATAAACATGGGTTTAGGAGAGATAACACCACCCGTTGGTTTAAATCTATTTGTTGCCATGGGAATCACAGGCAAAAGCATAGAGTATATTACCAAAACCACCCTGCCGTGGTTCTTTACATACCTCGTTGGACTACTCCTTGCAACCTATATCCCACAACTATCGTTGATAATATTTAAAGTATTTTAACTTGGGAGGGGCTTTAAGCCCTTCTTTTGCTTTTCAGGGATTGTAGATAACTCCGTTTTTCTCTTTATAAAGGTATAGATTGGCTTCCGCCTCTTTTTGTTTTAATCCGCTTTTTATTTCTATCCCCTTGCTTTTCAGGTAATTCCACGACTTCTCGTAAACTGGGCCCTCATCGAATCCTACCTTCCGTGCCGTTTTAGAAGAGGCACTCCATACCACCTTTTTGACACCGCTCCAGAGAATTGCCCCCAAGCACATGGCGCACGGTTCAGAAGATGAAAAGAGCTCAAACTCACCAATTTTGGCAAGGCTGTAAGAACCGACTCGTTTTTGAGCCATCATTATTGCGACTATTTCAGCGTGCAGAATGGATAGATTATCCCTAACCACTAAGTTTGCTCCGGCAGAAATAACTTCACCCGTTTTTGCATTGGTGATTACTGCTCCAAAAGGTCCTCCTCCATTTTCTATACTCTTTCTTGCTATCTCTATAGCCATAAGCATTTTTTCTTCGTCTGAATTAAATACCCTATTTAGACGAGTGTATTCTTCAAGCCACCCTGGGATATCAATCACTATTTTCAATTCTGTCTCCAAAGTGCTTTTTTATAAACTCGATAGCCTGAAGCTTATCCTCAATTTTGCCAAGCAGTTGCTGTTCAAATACAGCCTTTATTATTTCTGAAAAGATTTTCGAAGGCTTAAAGCCAAGTTTCAAGATGTCCTCACCCCTGATTATCGGTTCTTCGTGCATTAGCTCCTCAAGGTACAGAACAACCCTTTTTTTATCCTTGACAATTGGGTAAAGGGCTAAAACTCCTTCAAGAGGAATCTTGCTTAAGGTGTTGTAAATCTCAAGGTTTGATGCTTGTTTTTTCAATAAAACACCCTTTGCCTCTGGGAACATTGCAAGAACCGACTTTATGAATCGTTTTGTGGACTCATCTGCTCCTATGGCTTCTGAAAAGCTTGCAGACTTCCTGAACAGGTATTCAAGAACGATTAAGAACACCCTCTCCCTTTTAAACTTCTTGTTTTTACAGAATATGGAACAGCTTTTTACTATCTCTTCTGTTTCATCTAAATACTCAAGAATTCTTCTATCTATTATTAATCTATCGTCGAGCGCCCTTATGAGATTATAATTTCTCAGCATCTTAAAACTCTGGGCTACATTCTCGTTGTTTAATATGTGCACTATCTCATTGAATATTCGCACCCTTTCAACCCTGTTGACAACACCCAAACTAACAGCGTATTTGATTAATTTATCTGTCTGCTCACCTATCTCAAACCCCAGCCTTGCGGCAAACCTTATAGCCCTGTACATTCTTGTGGGATCATCAATAAAACTCAACATGTGTAAAACTCTAATCTTTTTATTTTTTATGTCGTTCATTCCTCCAAAGAAATCAAGAAGGTCGCCGAATTCATCGTGCAGCTTTACTGCTAATGCGTTAATTGTGAAGTCTCTTCTATACAAATCGAGCTTTATTGAGCTCTCCTCGACGACTGGCAAAGAGCCAGGCAGGTCGTAGTACTCCTCTCTTGCCGTTGCAATATCTATCCTTGTTTTGTCAGGCATGATTATTGTGGCGGTTTTAAAACGCTCATGGATTGCCACCTTAGCCTTAAACTCTTTTGCAAAAGCTTTTGAGAACCGTATGCCGTCTCCCTCTATAACAATATCTATGTCCAAGTTCTCAATTCCAAGTATAATATCCCTCACGATCCCACCAACAAGGTAGGCTTTGTACCCCATCTCTTCGGCTTTACTACCTATATCTTTTAAGTATTGCAGTATATGTTTGGGGAGCATTGTTTTTATCTTTGAGCTAATATTTTGCTGTTTTAGAGGTTTTTCCCTATTTATATTTTCTGTAAGTATCTTAAACAGGTTTGTTCTTGTTATCACACCAACGAGTTTTCCATTTTTAACAACGGGTATCAGCCTCTGTTTTTCATCCAGGACTATACGCTTTATGCTGTTGAATGTTTCGTTTTCGTCTATAACCTTTATCTCACCGTTTGCAAACATACCAGCCGGTTTTTCACCTAAATTGTGGTAGAGTGCCTTGTTAACTATCTGACGGGTTATTATACCCTCTACCTCGTTTGTCTCTCTGTTTACTACAACAAATGCATTCATTCCACTTCTTGAGAAAAGTTCGTTGACCTTTTCAATGGTTTCATCATGGTAAACAAATTTTGGTGGAAAGCTCATTATATCTTTTGCCTTTATCTGGTCAAAAAGCCACCCTTTTATTACCTGGCTCAGTTTTTCTGTTATTTCTATTAGCGTTGCGTTTTTAACAGATGCACTGGCAGCCTGAGGATGTCCACCTCCGCCTATCTCCTTTAATATTTTTGCAACATCGACACTACTATTCTTCGATCTTCCTATTACATAAACATTTGAACCCATTCTGAAAGCACATATTACAGCATCAACATCGCTGTCTATGGACAGAAGCTTTGACACAAGGGTAGCCACATTGGATATATATTCATCCGTGGATGCAAAGGAGAGGACAATCTTTTTGTTTCCCATCTCGAACACTCGTTTGTTTTTTACAAGTTCATTTAATATTAACACATCTATCTCGCTCAAAGCCTCGTCCAGAACGCTTTTAATAGTTTCAAGGTCTGCCCCTTTTTCAAGAAGGTAAGCACAAACCCTGATATCGTTTGGTGTGGTGGAACTGAATGTAAGCTTTCCTGTATCTGCATATATTCCGAGCATGAACAGTGTTGCCTCTTCCTCATTTATCTCTATGTTTTTCTCTATGAGCCTTTCCACAAGCTGGGTTGTATTAGCCCCATAGCTAACAAGGTGAGATTCAACACAGTTTAGGTCACCCTCTTTGTGGTGGTCGTAGCAGATAATCTTTGCTCTGTTTAAAATGGGTTTGTATCTATCCTCTATTCTCTTTGAGGAGTGCGTATCGACAACAATTAAAGTATCTATGTTTTCAAAGTCAATGTTGTCTGTATCTTCCAAAAAAGGATAGATGAACGATTGGAGCATAAAATTGAGTTTTGTTTTTTGTTGAATCCTTGGAAAGAGCAGTATTGCGTCTGGGTATAGTTTTTTTGCGGCAATACAACTTGCTATAGCATCAAAATCTGGATTTTTATGGGTGGTTATAGCCTTCATTTCTCAATCTAACCAAAAAGTCATCCTCTAAACCTGCCTCTTTAAATCCCTTTGCCCTTAAGATACAGGAATCGCACTCTCCACATGGAATCTCTTTTCCCGTGTAGCAGGAGTATGAGTATGAGTAGTCTGCCCCATGCTCCTTGCCAAACAGGATTATTTCGGACTTTTTCATCTTTATTAGGGGTGTGAGTATTTTAAAGTTTTTGCCTTCTGCCCCGGCTTTTGTTCCTAAATTAATAGCTTTTTCAAAAGTATTTAAAAACTCGTATCTACAGTCTGGGTAGCCAGAATAGTCCAAAACATTCCATCCACCGATTATATTGTAAACCTCATGCCTTTCAGCCATGGCTGCAGTTATGCTTAAAAAAACACCGTTCCTAAAGGGCACATAGGTAATTGGAATGCCGCTTGATATCTCTTCATCGCTTCTCTTTTTTGGTACATCGATGGATAGGTCTGTCAGGGCACTTCCGCCTATCTGGGAAAGGTCGAGCTTGAAGTAGTGGCTGAAGACTTTTTTGCCTTTTATCCTTTCGGCTAACTCAATGGTTTTTTTTGAGTATTCTATCTCTATTGAATGCCTTTGGGAGTAGTCAAAGGTTATGGTGTGTACCTCATCGAACTCGTCCAAAGCCCAGAAGAGGCATGTTGTTGAGTCCAATCCCCCTGAGTATATGACAATTGCTCTATTCATCATACCCCCCTTTTTTGTCCGTATAGTATTTTGTGGAGCTGCGGAATAACTCTGACATATGGCGCTTTCTCCTTGGCTATTTCTATTATATTTTTTACCTTTTCGAGGTAGTCTTTTAAGGTTTCGTTCCTCCAGATGGGTTGCAGGACAACCGGACTTAAATTCAGCTCTTTTGCAAGTTCGAGCTCCTCTTCAAAGTTTTCATCCACAACAAACTTAAATTCAACCGATTTTGCCTCTGCTTTAATGGTTTTTAAAACCTCACTGTTAACTGCAAACATCTTTGGGCTTACCGTTATGTGGTCTAAAAGGGATATGCTCTCTTCAGGAAATATAGTCCCGTTTGTTTCTGCCTGATAGAAGTAGTTTCGATTATTTTTGATAAAATATGCCATGAATTTGTCCTGCAGGGCTGGTTCACCTCCTGTGAAGATTACTCTTTTTGCTTCAAATCTTTTGACTTCTCTCTGCATATCCTCATATTTGAGCCATCTTTCGCAGTTTATGGCATACTTTGTGTCGCAGAAAGAGCAGTTTAGGTTGCAACCACAGAATCTAATAAATATCGCAGGGTAGCCTATCGTTAACCCTTCCCCCTGAATTGAATAGAAAATCTCACTAATGTTTGCCTTCATCGTCTGTTATTCTATAAAAACATGAGAATTTTTACTATAATATCTTTGGAATATAGTCCAGTTTCAGGATTTTGTTTTGATTTTTGCATTTTTATAGTAGAATTTCAAAAATGGAAGTGTTTGCTTAATGCAACAAATTAAAGAGGTGATGTTGATGCTGGAAAAAGATATATTGAGCTTGATTGGAAGGGAAAGGGATATATTTGAGAGTGATGTGCTCAGATTTGACAAATTGCTCAGGGAAGAGGTGAGTAAATCGAAATTTCTGGTTATAGGTGGTGCCGGCTCGATTGGCCAGGCTGTAGTTAAAGAGATATTTAAAAGGGAACCGAAAAAGCTGCATGTTGTTGATATTAGCGAGAACAACCTGGCGGAGCTTGTAAGAGACATAAGGAGCTCTTTGGGCTATATAAATGGAGAATTCAAAACATTTGCCATAGATGTTGGCAGCTTTGAGTACGATGCTTTCTTTAAGAGTGACGGAGAGTACGATTACATTCTAAATTTGAGCGCTATAAAACATGTTAGGAGCGAGAAAGATCCGTTTACATTAATGCGTATGGTTGAAGTAAATATACTTAACACGGAGAAAACACTCATACAGTCTATAAAAAGTGGCTCTAAAAAGTACTTTTGTGTTTCAACAGATAAAGCGACAAACCCTGTAAACATGATGGGTGCAAGTAAAAGGATAATGGAGCTTTTCTTAATGAGAAGGAGTCTGGAAATACCTGTTTCAACTGCGAGGTTTGCAAATGTAGCCTTTAGTGATGGGAGTTTGCTTTACTCGTTTAATAGGAGACTTGAGAAAAGGCAACCAATAGTTGCGCCAAAAGATGTGAAGAGATACTTTATCACACCAAAAGAAAGCGGTGAGCTGTGTCTGATGAGTGCAATTTTGGGTGAAAATAGGGATATTTTCTTTCCAAAACTCAACAGAGAGTTGCACCTTCTAACCTTTAGCGAGCTTGCCTTAAGGTATCTTCGCATGAGAGGTTTTGAGCCCTACATTTGTGAAAGTGAGCAGGAAGCAAGGGAAAAGGCAAAATCCCTGCCAGATAGAAACCTATGGCCATGCTATTTTTTTATCAGCGATACTACAGGTGAAAAGGATATAGAAGAGTTTTACAATAATAATGATATTTTGGATTTGGATAGATTTAATGGTATAGCTGTTATAAAGAATGAGTCAAGCTTCGATAACTCCAAACTTGAATATTTCTTAAAAAAAATAAATGAGCTCAAAAATAGACTTTTCTGGACTAAAAAAGACCTGATTGAATTGTTTGAGTTTATGGTGCCAGAGTTCAATCATCTTGAAAGGGGCAGGTATTTAGATGATAAGATGTGATGATTTTATAAAATTTGTAAAGGAGCTTTATAACAAAGAAGAGGTGTTTTTGCACGAACCTGTGTTTGCAGGGAGAGAAAAAGAGTATTTGGCTGACTGTATCGACTCAACTTTTGTTTCGAGTGTTGGTGCTTATGTTGATAGATTTGAGACTGAGGTTGCAAGGTGTACAGGCAGCAAATACGCTATTGCCACGGTAAATGGAACTGCTGCGCTTCATGTATCTTTACTCATTGCTGGGGTGAGGCGCGAAGATGAGGTTATAACACAACCCGTTACATTTGTTGCGACATGTAATGCAATCAAGTACTGTGGTTCTGAACCTATTTTTGTTGATGTGGATAGAGAAACATTCGGTATGAGTCCTGAGAGCCTTTTAACTTTTTTGAGAAAAAATGCGGTTTTGAAAAATGGTTCAGTTTATAATAAGGCTACAGGTAAAAGAATAAGAGCTTGTTTGCCTGTACATGTATTTGGTCATCCATGCAGAATAGATGAGATAGTAGATATATGCTCTAACTATGGGATTGTGGTTGTGGAGGATTCGGCTGAGGCTTTGGGTAGTTTTTTTAAGAATAAGCACGCTGGAACTTTCGGTAAATTGGGTGTCTTAAGCTTCAACGGGAACAAGATTATAACTACTGGCGGAGGAGGGGCGATACTGACGGATGATGAATCTTTGGCTCAAAGAGCCAGGCATCTCACAAAGACGGCGAAGGTTCCTCACCCTTATGAGTATTTTCACGATGAAGTTGGCTTTAATTACAGAATGCCAAATATAAATGCAGCTTTGGGATTAGCTCAATTAGAGCAACTTGATAAATTTTTGAAGATTAAAAGAGAATTAGCTAAAAAGTATGAGGGGTTTTTTTATACTATGGAAGGTATTAAATTTGCTAAAGAACCGAAGGTGGCTCGTTCAAATTACTGGCTTAATGCTGTATTTTTTAAAAGCGAACAAGAAAAAATAGAGTTTCTGGAGACTACGAACAGGTATAAGGTTCACACAAGACCTGTTTGGACACTTATGTACAAACTTCCCATGTATGAGAGTTGTTTCAGGGTAGAGACGCCTGAATCTGAGGAAATTGAAAGAAAAGTAGTTAACCTTCCGAGTGGTGTGGTGCTGTGAAAAAGATTTTGCTAATTGGTGGTGGTGGACACTGCAAGAGCGTTATAGATGTTATAGAGCAAGAGGGAAGGTTTGAGGTAGCAGGAATAGTTGACAGAGAAGAGATGATTGGGAAAAGTGTACTTGGATACAAGATTATCGCCACAGACAGTGAGCTTGGCAGGTTAAGAAAGAAGTTTGAGTATGCCCTTGTTACAGTAGGGCAGATTAAGAGTGCAAATGTAAGGATGAGGTTATTTAGAAAACTTAAGAATTTAGAATATAAAATGCCTGTGATAGTTTCGCCAAAAGCTCATGTTTCAAAACATTGTGAGATAGGAGAAGGCTCTGTTGTTATGCACTACTCTTTGGTAAATGCAGGTGCAAAGATTGGGGTGAACTGCATTTTAAACACTAAGTCATTGATAGAGCACGATGTAATAGTGGGGGATAACTGTCACATATCAACGGGCGCAGTTGTGAACGGTGCATGCACAATAGGAAATGAGGTGTTTATAGGGAGTAACTCTGTAATTGCAAATAATGTTTATGTTGTTGATGGCTCTGTTTTGGGTGCAGGCAGTGTAGTTTATAAAAACTTAGAAAAGGCGGGTGTTTATGTAGGTAATCCCGCTAAAAAGGTAAAATGAGGAAGAGAGTTTTTATAATTGCTGAAGCAGGTGTTAACCATAACGGCTCTTTGGAACTTGCTAAGAGGCTGATCGATGTAGCAAGAGAGGCGGGTGCAGATGCAGTTAAGTTTCAAACATTTAAGGCAGAAAAACTTGCAAGCTATTTTATTGGAATGGCGGAGTATCAGAGAGAAAATCTTGGTTTGAGTGAAAGACAGCTTGAAATGTTAAAAAAGCTTGAATTAAGCTTTGAAGACTTTGGAAACTTGAAAGAGTACTGTGAGAAAAAAGATATAATGTTTCTCTCGTCACCTTTTGATGTGGAGAGTGCTAAGTTTTTGAAAACTCTCGGAATGAATGTGTTCAAAATCCCGTCTGGTGAGATAACCGATTATCCACTTTTGAAGGAAATTGGGGGTTATGCCAGTAAGGTCATCGTTTCTACAGGCATGGCAGACTTAGGAGAGATAGAGAATGCACTCGATGTTTTAGCTGAAAGTGGTACAAAAAGAGAGAATATTACCGTTTTGCATTGTAATAGTGAATACCCAACACCTTTTGAGGATGTTAATTTAATGGCAATGGTTACCATTAAGGAGGCGTTTAAGGTCGATGTTGGGTATTCAGACCATACATTAGGTATAGAGGTTCCCATTGCTGCAGTTGCCATTGGTGCCAAAGTGATAGAGAAACACTTTACTCTCGATAGGAATTTACCTGGCCCTGACCATAAGGCAAGTTTAGAGCCTGATGAACTAAAAGCAATGGTTAAGGCTATAAGAAATATAGAAAAGGCTTTGGGTAATGGTATAAAAAAACCATCGCAGTCTGAATCCAAAAATATTTCGGTTGTTAGGAAGTACATTGTTGCAAAAAGGGATATAGAGAAGGGTGAGGTCTTTACTGAGGAAAACCTGACTACAAAAAGGAGTAGTGGTGGAATATCGGCAATGAGGTGGAGAGAGGTTCTGGGTAAGAAAGCCCCTAAATTTTTTAAACGGGATGAGCCCATAGAGATTTACTGTGAGTAAGAAAAATATCTGCGTATTTACTGGAACAAGAGCGGAGTACGGTCTTTTAAAACCATTAATGGAAGAGATAAAAAAGGATAGCGAGTTGGAGTTAGATGTTGTTGTTTCGGGTATGCACCTTTCGCCAGAGTTTGGGCTTACATATAAAGAAATTGAGAGAGACGGTTTTTATGTTAGCGATAGGGTGGAGATGCTCCTTTCTTCTGATACGCCTGTTGGAGTGGCAAAATCGATTGGACTTGGAATTATCGGATATTCTGATGCTTTGGATAGATTGAAGCCAGAGATTGTGGTGGTGTTGGGAGACAGATTTGAGGCAATGGCTTTTGCCTTAGCATCTTTTACATTAAGAATACCCATTGCCCATCTTTACGGTGGTGAGCTCACAATGGGTGTTATAGATGATGGTTATAGGCACTCTATAACAAAACTTTCCACTTTGCATTTTACATCCACTGAAGAGTATAGAAAAAGGGTTATTCAACTGGGAGAGGAGCCGTCAAGGGTGTTTAATGTTGGGGCTTTGGGTCTGGATAATATAAAGAGATTGAGATTGCTGAAAAAAGAGGAGGTTGAAGAGAGACTCGGAGTGAGATTAAAGAGAAAGAATCTTTTAATAACATTTCACCCTGTTTCTGTAAGCCCAAAAGAGATTGAGAGACAAACGATTGAGCTTTTATCGGCACTGGATAGTCTTGAGGATGCACTTCTAATTTTTACCAAGGCAAACGCTGATAGCGGAGGAAGAAAGATAAACGAGATTATTGAAAGATATGTTGAGAACAGCAGGGAAAAAGCTGTTTTGTTTTCCAATATGGGACAGCTTTTGTATTTATCTACCATGCAGTTTGTTGATGCAGTTGTGGGTAACTCGTCTAGTGGCATAATAGAAGCTCCATCTTTTAAAATTGGGACGATTAATATTGGTGATAGACAACGAGGCAGAGTAAAAGCTAAAAGTGTTTTAGACTGTTCACCGGATAGGAAAAGTATTAAAAAAGCTATTGAGCACCTATACTCTGAAAACTTCCAAAAGGAGTTGAAAAGAGTGACTAACCCTTACGGAGATGGTAATGCAGCCCAGAAGATTGTTGAAAAGCTCAAGAGTTGGAATGGGACTATGGAAAAAAGTTTTTATGACATTGATTTCAAGTATTAAGTGCTCTGGGAGGTTGAATGGAGAAGAAGCTAATTATAAGCCCTGACTCTTCGATAAAAGATGCCTTAAAAAAACTGGATAGAACGGCAGAAAAGACGCTTTTTGTGGTTGATGAGAGCGGGGTATTATTGGGTTCTCTTACCGATGGAGACATTAGAAGGTATATTTTGAAAACGGGAAAGATAGATGGATTTGTTTGGGATGTTTGCAATAAAAACCCTATTGCTATAGATGAGGATGATTTAAGCGATAATAAAATAAAAGAGCTTTTTTTGAAAAAAAAGATAGAGGTTTTGCCAGTTGTTGATAGTGATGGGAGGGTGATTGACTGTCTTGCCTGGACTGATGTATTTTCTGAAAAGCAGACCACGCAGCGAAAAAGGATAGTTGATGTGCCTGTGGTTATAATGGCCGGTGGTAAGGGTACGAGGTTAGCACCTTTTACTCAGGTTTTACCTAAGCCTTTAATACCTATTGGTGAGAAAACTATGATCGAGCATATTATTGATAATTTTAGATTGTTTGGAGTAGATGAATTTTATGTAACAGTAAATTATAAAGGTGAGCTATTGGAAGCTTACTTTAATGGTATAAAAAGAGATTATGATGTAAAATTTGTGTGGGAGAAAGATTTTTTAGGCACGGCAGGAAGTTTAAAACTTCTGGAGAGTGAGCTTAAAGGTGATTTTATAGTTTCAAATTGCGACATATTGATAAAAGCCGACTTCTCTGATGTGCTCGATTTTCATAGAAGGATGAAAAGTTCTTTCACATCGATAACCTCCATTCAAAATTATAGAATACCTTATGGAGTAGTCAAAATAAAACATGGAGGTTTCATTGATAGTATAATAGAAAAGCCAGAATACACTTTCCAGATTAACACAGGTGTATATGTTTTAAACAGCAAGGTTTTAGAAAATATACCAAAAAACGAGCCGTTCGATATGCCAGAACTTATTAATGCTTTACTTAAAAATAATGAGGGTGTATATGCTTATCCTGTTAGTGAGGGAGATTATATTGACATAGGTCAGTGGGAGGAATACAGGAAGGCACTAAAGAAGCTTCAGGGAAATATTTTGGATGTTTAAAGAAAAAAGTTTTTTGGGGATAGTGCCAGCAAGGGGAGGTAGTAAAAGGCTGCCGAATAAAAATCTTTTAGATTTAGCAGGTAAGCCTTTAATAACCTGGACACTTGAAGCAGCGCTTAAAAGTAGGTTTCTTGATTATATAATAGTTTCAAGCGATAAGGATGAGATATTGAAGGTAGCCAGGGGCTATGATGTAGAAACTGTTAAAAGACCTAAAGAGCTGGCAACAGATGACGCCCATACCGTGGATGTTGTGAAGCATGTTTTAGAGAGTATGGAAAAAGATTATGATTACATTGTCCTTCTGCAGCCTACATCTCCATTAAGAACAGAAAAACATATTGATGAGGCTATAGAATTTTTAATGTCTAAAAATGCTGATGCGGTTATTTCTGTGTGTGAGACAGAGTACCCACCTTTGTGGTGCAATACGCTGCCAGAGGATTTGAGCATGGAGAATTTTATAAGAAAAGAGATTATTGGAACAAGAAGTCAGGATTTACCAAAATATTACAGGCTAAATGGAGCAGTTTATATTTGCAAAAGCAGTGAGTTTCTTAAGCAGGGAACATTTTTTTTAAATAGAAATATATTTGCTTATATAATGGATAAAAAAAGTTCAATAGATATAGATGAAGAAATAGATTTTCTGCTTGCTGAAACGCTTATTAAAAATAAAAAAGGCTCCCACGAAAGGAGCCCTTAGATTTTGGATTACTGGAGCAGCCTTAGGACATTTTGCTGGACGGCGTTTGCCTGAGCAAGTGCGTAAGTACCGGACTGTGCAAGGATCTGGAGTTTTGAGAAGTTGGATGACTCTTTCGCAAAGTTGACATCCCTGATTGTCGATTCAGCACCGTTGATGTTAATCTGTGTTACTGAGATGTTTTCAACCGTTGCCTGAATTTGGTTCTGAATAGCACCCAAATCAGACCTTACGGCATCCAAATCACTCAATGCTGACTGGGCAATTTTAATTGCGAGCTCTGCACCTTTCTGAGTTGTAACGTCTACGCTTTCAAGATTGTGGTTTGGAGAGACCACCTCTGTTTTTAAGCCACCAACAGATGGAAGCTTGCCGCTTATTTCTATGTTATCAGTGCTTGTTAGCGTTATGATTCCATGGTTGGATTCATTGTCTAAAAACCTTGTGTTGTGACCTGAGGTACCATTACTTAACCCTAAAAAGCTAAGTAAGCTTGCAGTTGCATCATTTTTATCTACAAAGATATTAATATCCCTTCCGTCATTAGCTACAAGTCTTAGATGGGATGTGTTGGATACCACAGAAGCATAGGCATAGAGTTTTGTTGTGTCTATTCCTGCAGCTGCAAGTTGGCTGGTAATTGCCTTAGCCGCAGAGGTGGCTGTTAATGTGCCGGCACCCAAAGTAATCTTAACTCCATTCAGATAAAAGCTATATCCATTTGCAGAACTGATTTTGCTTGCGCCTGTAGTTTTTGTTTCTGTATCTTGAATATGAAGTATGTTCTGTACATTTGAATTAGCAGTTATAGCTATGTTTCTTCCGTCAACAGCCTTTAAAACAAGTTCGCCATTCTTGTTTACACTTGCAACTACACCAGTTTGGTCTGTGTACTGGTTTATTTTATTCACTAAGGCTCCGTCTGCATCCCCTGCTGCTACATTAATCTGACCCATATCGACGCCGTTAATCTTAAATGTTCCTGCAGAGATTGTTCCTGCTGTAATTTCGTTAGAACCTGTAACTGTTGTCTCTGCCGAAGCCTCTACACCTCCCGTTTCAAGCTGCACTTTGTTTATTGCGGCAGCCATTGTTTTGGCTGAAAGCTGGTGGTCTTTACTTATTCCTGCTGCATAATTTGCAACATCGACACCGTTGATGGTTAGGTCACCAGCCTGGAGTTCAACATAGTTTGTGTGAGAGTTGTACTGTAAATACTGGCTTGTGGCATTAGAGGCATCTTGTATCTTATTTCTGTACTCAACATTGTTTACATCTGGGCTTGTTTGAGCAACCCAACCTATTGAATCAGCCGCTGTTCTCCTTGCGCCGATGCTTAATGTTTGATCCATGTAAGCGCCAATGTGAACTATTTTGTTTACAAAGGTTCCGTCAAGAAGTTTTGTGTCTTTGTAAGATGTTGTTTCTGCAATGTTGTTTACCTCTTGTATGAGTTTGTTAATTTCTGCCTGAATAGCTTTCCTTGAAGATGGGTCTTCTGTAGCATTTGCTGATTGAACAGCCTTCTGTGCGATTGTTTGGACAATGTCGATGGACTTTTGCAGAGCCATGTCTGCAATCTGGATGAGTTTAATAGCGTTGTTGCCGTTTGATATTGCCTGACCCAGGTTTAAAGACTGGAACTTAAGACCGTCTGCAATGGTCATTCCAGCTGCATCATCTGCAGCCTTTGTAATCCTTAAACCTGTTGAAAGTCTGTTCAAGGATAGTGATAGTTTCTGATTTGTTAGGTTCAGGTTGTAAACTGCGTATTGAGCTGCTACATTTGTATTAATTCTAAGTCCCATAACTACCTCCTTAAAGGTTTTTTCATTTTCAAGTTTAACATAAACCCCAAACCCTTTTTATTAGCCTGAAGGCTGAGTTGTTTTTCCTTCGGGCATCACCTCCTTTGCTCTAAAGTTGCTCCACTTCTCTATTCGGAAGGTTTTAGAAAAACTTTAAAATTAATGTGTTTGGTTTACTTGTTTTAGTATGGTTGTTGAAGGAATAACGATTGCTATAATAAATAAGGGAGCTGAATTTCTATTTTTGAGGAGGACTTATTTTATGCTTGAAGCCAATAGAAGGGTACTGGAGGATAAAAGGTATAAAGGATTGCTTAAAAAAATTGAAGAGACGAACAAAGATTACAATGTTAAATATAATCCAGATGAAGACAAGCTTTTTTATAAAAATATAGAGCTGGATAAGGTTGCTGAAATAAAAGAAGAGAATATTAGGTCTTACGATTTCATTATATTACATGGCTTTGGTAAGGGGAAGGCCATCAGAGCTTTAAGGGGCAAGTTTAAAAAAACCATGATAATAGTTCTTGAGAAAAATATAAATATCTTAAAAGAGGTTTTGGAAAATAAAGACCTTTCTGATATTTTTGCAGATGAAAATATATTGGTTATGCCAATAACAGAGAATTATAGAGAAGAAATTGACAAACTTTTGACTATATTTGGACCTAAATTGATGTGGGCTGAGGTTTACCAATATTACACAGATGGATATGACAGGGTGGACTTTTACGAAGCGGAGGAGATTAAAAGCCATGTAAGCAGGTTCCTAACGACATTCTTTTTGAACAGAAGTACGCTTATACATCAGTCGGAAACTGTAGTGGAAAATGCCATAAAAAATATGGCAGTTTTTGCAAGAGGTGGCCCTTTAAGTCGGTTCATAAAAAATAAATTTGAGGGTAAGCCAGCAGTTATTGTTGCCAGCGGTCCATCTTTAATGAAAAACATAGACACTTTGTCTAAAATAAAGGATAAAGCTTTGATTATAGCTGTTGATAGTGTGTTGGGCACATTGTATAAAAAGGGAATTAAACCAGATATAGTTTGTGGAGTTGATTATACACCCCTTAATCTTGAGAAGTATAAACCAATTTTAAAAGAGAAAAAGAAATCCGATTTAATATATGTTCACACCGTTTCTGTTTACCATGAAATTCCCAAGCTTTTTGAAAAAACGGTGGCTGAATGTTATTCGAATAGTTTTACAAACTTATATATAGATATTTTTGGGAAGATTGAGGATTTGGTACTCCCTGGAAACGCTAATACCCATTTTGCTATAGCTATTGCTTATTACCTGAGAACCAACCCAATTATATTTGTTGGGCAGGATTGGGCTTTTTCTGGTGGGGTTGACCATGCTAAAGGTGCCTCTGTTGAGGTTAATATTCCAGGTAAAATCTATTGGGTTAAAGGGAGTGTAGAAAAAAAAGTTCCTACAGATACAGCCATGTATACCGGGTTAAAGGTTGTTGAGGATATAATTAAAACATTAAGCAAGAAGGGCTATCAATTTATTAATGCTACGGAAGGAGGGGCTTATATAGAAGGAGCGGAACATATGACTCTTGAAGAGGCCAAGGATAGATATTTAAAAGAAGTTATAGACAAATCCGCCTTTTCCATAGATTGTTCTGTGAACTATGACTCTTTGATTAAGAAAACCCAGGAGATCGTGGGTAGAATAGAGTGGATTATAAAGAAATCTAACGATACTTTGAAGCTTGTAAATGAGGTTTTGGATAAATGGTTGGCTACTAAAAATGAAAGGGAAATCCTTAAAAAAGTGGAAAAGATTAACGAAATAAACAACAAAATTACATACGACAGTATATTTATTGGAGCCGTTCAGAGTTTCTTTTTTAAAGACTTTTACTATTTCAACAGAGAGGAGATTGATATTGAAGGTCAGGAGGTGGAGCAGAGGATAAGGCAGTCCATTAGGTATTTTAAATTAATAAAAGAAAAAAGTATGACGGCATACAAACTTGTAAAAAAGATGTTGAATATGCTCAAGCTTGAAAGAGAATTTAGGACGAATGAAGAGAAATTTTTGAAGAGTGAAAATAAAATTTTGAGCCTTATAGAGTTATATTTTGATTTTAAAGATATTTATATCGGTTTAGAGCTTGTGGAAAAAGCGATAAAAAGACATGGTGAGAGAGCAGAACTTTTCTTTTGGAAGGGTAAATTACAAACCTTAAATAGATTTATGCACAAAGAGGCACTTGAAAGTTTTAAGAAGGCTTTAGAGATAGAGCCAGACTTTAAAAAAGCTGAGTTTGAGTACGGAGTGGAAAAAAACATAGTCTCATCCCATTTAATTCTCGCTAAGCAGGCTATAGATAGAAAGGATTATGTTGGTGCAAAAAGATTGGTCTCAAGGGCACTTGATTATGAGCCAGAGAACGAAGAAGTTAAGAGGTGGCTTGATACAGTTGAAGAGATGGCAAAAGTTTCCAAAGACTATCAAAGACAGAAATTACTTTATGAACAGTTAAATCTTGAGGGAGAGGTTTTTGAGGAGTACAAAAAAGCCATAGAGTTTGTCAAGCACGAGAAGTTTGAAAATGCTTATGGAAAACTGTTATCCCTTTACGATAAATATGGGAATTTCGGTGATATACCTTTCCTGTTAGGTTCAATCTTAATTGACAAAGGGGAGCTTGACAAGGCAGAAAAATATCTGAAAGAGGCTGTTGAGCTTATTCCCTATCAGCCGCTTGTGTATCTCGCTTTGGGCAAGCTATACATAGAGAAAGAGGACTATGTTGCTGCCAAAGAGAATCTGGAGAGGGCGATAAGCATGAGTCCGGATTTAAAGCCCGGTGTGCTGGACACTCTGGGAAATCTATACTATGAGTTTGGTGAATATGAAAAGGCATTTAAGGCTTTTGAGGAGTATCTGCAATACTCAGATGATAGGATAAAAACACTGACAAAACTGGCTCTATGCTATAAAGAAATGGGAATGATAAACGAGTACAACATGCTTATGGAGAAAATTAAGTCGATAACAGCTGCCAACTAGAGCTTAACCTTGGCTATTGATATGGCACCGTCTATATTTAAAATCTCTTTCAGTATTGAATCGTTTACCTCTTGATCAACCTTTATGAACGACAGAGCCTCACCCAGATCCTTCTTTCTTCCGAGCCTAAAGTCTGCTATGTTGATGTTGTGTTTGCCTAAAATCAGCCCCACCTTGCCGATAACCCCGGGCTTGTCGTGGTTTTTGAAGACAATTATGTTGCCCGTAAGCTCTATCTCCATATCAAAGCCGTCCATATAGACAATGCGGGCTTTGTTTGGTTCAAATACAGTTCCACCTATTTCGAGTGTCTTTCCATCGTCATATTCAGCTTTTATCAAGAGGTAGTTCTTAAATTCAGTCCTTTTGTCGTAAATTTTCTGCTCAATCTCAATCCCTCTCTCGTTGGCAATATAGGGTGCGTTTACATAGTTAACATGCTCATCAACCATATTTTTTAAAACCCCAACGATTGTAAACAATCCAAGCGAGTTCATGCAGCTTTCAATTTCCCCATGCGGATACACAGTTATCTTTTTTATAAAGCTTTTAACATACTGGGATAAGAAGGAGCCCATTCTCTCTGCAAGGCCGAGGAATTGTTTTCCAACCTCAGATATTTCTTCCTCTTCCATTTTTATGTTAACTGCATTCTCATAGCCTCTGCCTTTAAGTGCGTCTATAACTGATTTGGCTATTCCTTCAGCCACTCTGACCTGCGATTCGTATGTGTTTGCTCCAAGGTGTGGAGTTACAAAAACATTGTCTAATTCGAAAAGGGGATGGTGTGTCTGTGGTTCTTTGTCAAACACATCAATTCCCAAAGCCCGGATTTTACCACTTTTTAGGCCATCGTATAGGGCTTTTTCATTGTAAAGCCCTCCCCGTGCACAGTTTATTAAAATCACGCCATCCTTCATCTTCTCTATCTCTTCTCTATCTATCATGTTGTATGTTTCTTCGGTTTTTGGTGTGTGAATTGTTATTATATCCGAAGACCTGATAAGCTCGTCCAAGGTTTCTACCATCTTTGCTCCGATCTTTGTTGCTCTCTCTTTTGGTATGTATGGATCGTAAACCAAAACATTGGCGCCAAAGCTCATAACCCTGACTGCAACTCGGCTTCCTATTCTGCCCATGCCAATTATTCCCACAGTTTTTCCATAGAGCTCAATACCCATCCATTTCTTTCTGTTCCATATATGTTTGTGCTTCAGTTCATAGTTGGCGTTGGGCATAAAACGGAGACAGTTCAGCATGTGTGTCATCGTGTGCTCTGTGGCTGCAAGTGTGTTTCCAGTTGGCATATTCAATACGACGATGCCCCTTTTGGATGCTTCATCTAAATCTATATTGTCAACTCCAACTCCTGCCCTTCCTATAACTTTAAGTTTTTCACAATGGCTTAAAAACTCTTTGTCAACAGTTGTCGAGCTTCTTGTTATTATTGCGTCTGCATCTTTAAGATGCAGTGGCAGCTCCTTTTTGTCCACGCCACTTTTTATATCAACAACTATATCTTTTTCTTTTTTTAATATCTCAATGCCCTTTTCAGAGATCGGGTCGCAAACAACTACCTTAAACATTATTTTTTCTCTCCTTTTATGAGATTGTCTAACTTTTTCTTTAGGAAATAGTAATCCCTATTGCCGATGTATTTTGCAACAATTTTTCCACTTTTATCTAAAATCACCACGGTCGGTGTGGCAAGTATCCCTCCTACAGATTTTAGCTGACTTTTTGAGTGAATTCTCCATATAGGATACTTTATCTTTAAATCCTCTATAAAATCGTGTATATCATACCTGTCCCTGCTCAGGCTGATACCCACTATGTTAATTTTTCCTTTATAGATGCTGTAGAGCCTGTTAATTATTTTTGATTCCTTTTCGCACGGTGGACAATCTGGATAGAAAAATATTAAAACAACAGGCTTTTTCCCAAGTAAATTTTTGACATTTGTCGTTGTTGAATTGCCAAAAAAGGGTGAATCAAGTCGTATATTTATGTTTCCCGCCCAAGCAGTTAGAAATGTGCCAGCAACAAATAAAATAGCCCATATCAGCCTTTTCATACATGCCTCCCCAAAACATCTTTTGCAGCTTTGGAGACCACTTTTATACACTGTTCAACAATCTCAGCCTCTGTGGACTCTGCCGTTATTCTCAAAAGTGGCTCTGTTCCTGAGTACCTTACCACTATCCTACCGTTTCCCTCTAAAAGCCTTTTGCTCTCCTCTATGGCTTTTTGTATCTCTTCAACAGTGTCAAGTGGTGGTTTTTCCTTAACCAGAACATTGTATGTTTTCTGCGGTATCTTCTTAAATCCCTCTGTTAACTCAGATAGTTTCTTTCCGTTTTCCTGCATCACCGAAAGAACGGCAAGGGCTGTGACTATGCCATCCCCAGTTGTGTTGAAATCCCACAAAACCACATGCCCAGACTGTTCACCGCCTAGATTGTATCCCTCATCCACCATCTTTTTAACTATGTTTTTATCGCCAACATCAACCCGCTCAAGCTTCACGCCGATATCCTTTAAAAAGAGCTCAAGCCCATAGTTCGTCATTGAGGTGCCAACCACTGTATCTTTATTTAGTTTGCCTTTGCTTTTCATATCTTTAGCCAGAATGGCTAAAATTACATCTCCGTCCACTGTGTTGTATTTTTCATCAACCATCAACACCCTGTCTCCATCCCCATCGAACGCTATGCCCACATCGGCTCTGTAAAGCCTTGTTGCATCCAAAATTGCAGATGGGTAGGTTGAGCCGCACTTGTCATTTATATTTACTCCGTTTGGTTGGTTGTTAATAGCAATGACTTCAGCCCCAAGCTCTTCGAATATCATAGGTGCAACCTTATATGTGGCGCCGTTTGCACAATCCAGAACAATCCTTAAGCCTTCCAGAGAAACGCTATAGGGAAGGGTATCCTTGGCAAAAACTATATATCTACCGAGAGTGTCCCTTATCCTGTAAGCCCTGCCTATCTTTTCTCCGAGAGCGCCCTTTCCTTCAAGCTCTCGGCTAAAGATTAGCCTTTCTATTTCCTCCTCTAACTCATCGGCAAGTTTTAAGCCCTCGTGCGAGAATATCTTTATACCGTTGTCATCGAAAGGGTTGTGGCTTGCAGAAATTACAACACCAGCATCGCACCGCATACTTCGAACCAGAAATGCTATGGCAGGTGTGGGCATAGGACCAACAAGGTATGCGTCAGCACCCATTGAAACGATACCACTTGTTATGGCGCTTTCCAACATGTATCCCGACAGCCTTGTATCTTTGCCTATGATTATCTTTCTTTTTTTGTTTGGTGTTCCGTTCAGGGCATAAACGAGAGCCTTTCCGAGTTTGTAGGCAACATCGCCAACCATTGGATAGACATTGGCTTTACCCCTTATGCCGTCTGTTCCAAACAGCTTCATAGTTTCACTCCAAAAAACTTAATAGAAAAGGTTGCAATGGATAGGTAAATTAAAAGTCCCATAATATCATTCATGGCAGATATAAACGGGGATGCGGCAACTGCAGGGTCAACATTGAGTTTTTTTAATCCCAACGGCAAAAATGCCCCCAAAATTGTCGAGAGGAACATAGACAGAAAAAGCGAAGAGCCCACGACAATAGCAAGTGGTAAATTTCTTTGAAAAACCAAGGCCATGACAAAACCTAAGATGGCAAATAAGCCACCAATTGATATGGCTGTCTTAATCTGGATTTTTATTATTTTCCAGATGCCGCTCTCATCGAATTTGCCAAGGGCTAATGCTCTTACAACTATAGTTTGTGATTGCTGTCCCGTGTTTCCACCAAGTGCCATTATTAGGGGCATAAAAAAGGAGAGTGATATAGCCGTTTTCAGTGTTCCGTTAAAGTGTTTTAAGACAGTTCCAGAAATCGATTCTCCAATCAGACTCATAATGAGCCATGGTGCCCTGTATTTTATAATGTTCAGCACCCTTGTCTCTTCAAACTCCTCTTGAGATGTTCCGATGAGCTTGTAGATATCCTCTGTTGTCTCTTCCCTAATAACATCTATGATGTCGTCAACCGTTATGACACCAACGAGCCTGTTTTTGTTATCAACAACCGGGACACTCAATAGATCATATTTCTCCACAATTTTTGCTACCTCTTCTTGATCCATATTTGTCCTAACAGATATTATGTTAGTATTGGCTATATTTTCAATCTTTTCATTTTTGTCTGCCGTTATTAGAGCCCTCAATGTCACAACACCTATCAGATGACCATACTTATCTACAACATAAACATAGATAATCTGTTTCTCTTTGCTCGCTTTCCTGATCTCTTCAAGTGCTTCCTCAATAGTCATGTCTTTATCGATTGCAAAGAAGTCGGGGTTCATTATGCCGCCCGCACTGTCCTCTGGATAACGCAGGAGCTTTGCTATCTCTTCCTTGAATTGAGGATTTAGATGTTGTTGCACCTTTTCTTCAAAT
Source organism: Desulfurellaceae bacterium (assembly GCA_015486965.1). Taxonomy (GTDB): domain Bacteria; phylum Campylobacterota_A; class Desulfurellia; order Desulfurellales; family Hippeaceae; genus Hippea. Next base: position 2,582 of record WFQQ01000091.1, on the reverse strand, counting down.
TCTTCATCGAGTTCATCAATAATATCGGCTGCTTTGTCTGGGGATATCTTTTCAAGGATTCTTGCAGCCTCTTCGGGGTTTATCTGTTCAAGCAGTCGTGCAGCTACCTTATAATCATCTAAATACTCGATGGCTTCTGCTTTGAGCTGTATATCTTTTAGAGCTTTAATGGAAAAAATCTGCTCATCGGGCGCAAGGTTTAGGAGTATCCTTGCAATGTCGGCAGGGTGGAGCTTCGAAAGCAGGTTATTAACATTCTCCTTGGCCTCTTTTCTGATGAGTTTTCTGATGGTTTTTATAACGACTTCATTGTCCACATGCTCTTTTGATATAGTCTTTACCATTTATCTAAAACCTTGGGTCTAAGTATTCTTTTATAAGAGGCTCTTTTTTTGTCCAGTGCTCTTTGATTTTAACCCATAAATCAAGATAAACTTTTGCTTTCAAGAATGCCTCTATCTCCTCCCTTGCCTGTTTCCCTATCTCTTTGATGAGTCTCCCGTTTTCGCCGATAATAATCATCTTGTGAGCCCTTCTTTCCACTATTATATTTGCCTTTATGTAGTAAAGGTCTTTCTCTTCTCTGTATTTCATCTCCTCAACAACTACAGCCACATGGTAGGGTATCTCCTTTGCCACGAGGTTCATTATCTTTTCCCTTATTATCTCCGCAACAATAAACCTTTCTGTCTCTGTGCTTATAATGTCATCTTCGTAATATTTTGGTCCTTCATCTAAAAGCTCTAAAATTGCCTCTAATATTCTCTCTTTTGCGTCTGGGTCTTTGATTAGGGAGAGCTCTAAAACCTTGTTAAACTCTGCTTTGGTAAGAAATTTCTCTTTTATAGCTTCTACCTGCTCCTTTGTCATAAGGTCAGTTTTGTTTATTACGAGTATGGCTTTTTTCTTTTTCTGTTTTATTTTAGAGAGGTACTCCTCCAAAACCTCGTCGATTTCTCCTTTGTGGTCTGTCATAACAATGGCAAGATCAAAATCCTCTAACGCCTCGTCTATATATTTTTTCATCATCTGGTTTAGCTTTTTCTGGGACTCATGGATGCCGGGTGTGTCCACGAAGATTATCTGATAGTTTTCTCCATTTAGTATTCCTTTTACAGATTTCCTCGTGGCTTGAGGTTTATGTGAAACTATGGCTATCTTCTCGCCTATTAAAAGGTTCAGCAGGGTTGACTTCCCCACATTGGGTTTTCCTATTATTGCAACAAAGCCAGACTTAAACACCGTTTTTCTCCAGTTTTTCAACAGCCTCTTTAGCTGCGTTTTTCTCGGCCTCTTTTTTGCTTTTTCCAGTGCCAGAGCCGTATTTTACATTATCGACAAATACATCGCAATAGAAAGTTTTGTTATGCTCCTGACCCTCTTCCTTAACAATCTCGTAGGTCGGAAGACAGCCAAACATCTTCTGGGTGAGCTCTTGAAGGTGTGTTTTGTAGTCGAAAATAATTCCCTTCTCTGCTATGGTTTTAATTGTGTCCACAAGGTGGAGCTCTATGAATTTTCTTGCTTTTTCAAGCCCTCTATCTAAGTATATTGCACCGACTATTGCCTCAAATGTGTCCTCCAGTATGCTGTCGTTGTTTACAATACCCTCTTTCTTCTCACTCTTTCCCACGATTATATATTTTGAGAGGTTTAGTTTTCTTGCTATTTTTGACAGTGCTTGGGTGTTAACACTTGCCGCTCGTATCTTTGAGAGTTTCCCCTCATCTATTGTTGGATAGTTGTTTATTAAAAACTCGGTGACCACAAGCTCAAGTACCGCATCGCCCAAAAACTCAAGCCTCTCGTTGGAGAGCTTTTTATCCTTCACGCTTGACCTGTGGGTTAAGGCTCTTTTAAGCAGGTTTTTGTTTTTAAAGGTGTATTTTATCTGATTTTCTACCTCTTTTTCATCAAACATACCTATCCATCGAATCTGCAAATATCGTTGCGATTTTTAGCCTTGGATTTTCTTTTTTTAAGAGGAGCGAAACAAAGTAGCATGCTCCACTTGAAATGCCTGCAAATATCCCCTCCTCTTTTATTAGCTTTTTGTTGTATTCTAAAGCATCACGGTCTGAGACAGGGATGATTTCATCTATAAGGTTCAGGTCAAGAGTGCTTGGCTTAAAGCCTGCTCCAAGGCCTTGAATTTTGTGTATTCCGCTCTTTCCTTCCGTTAGAAACGGGCTTGATTTGGGCTCAACACCTACAATCTTTATATTGTTTTTGTGCCTCTTTAATGTTCTTGCCACGCCCGTTAAGGTTCCCCCTGTCCCTATACCACAGACAAAAACATCTATGTTGGGTAGCTGTTTTATAATCTCTTTTGCCGTTGTCTCTTCGTGTATTTTTGGGTTTGCTGGGTTGCTGAACTGATCAAGCATGACAAACCCTTCATTTGTAAGTTGCATCGCCTTTTCAATGGATTTTTTCATTCCGCCTGTGGCTTCGGTTAGGATAACCTCTGCTCCGAAGTTTTCCATAATTTTTATTCTCTGCTTACTCATGTTTTCTGGCATAACTATGACAGTTTTTATGCCAAAGTATGCACCCAAAAAGGCAAGTGATATACCTGTATT